>CAZOIX010000206.1:0-6808 GCA_964579685.1 uncultured Mycobacterium sp. | reverse complement strand
GGCCACCCGCTGGGGTGCCGACACGATCATGGACCTGTCCACCGGCCGCGACATCGGTACAACGCGGGAGTGGATACTGCGCAACTCACCGGTACCTGTCGGCACGGTACCGATCTATCAGGCACTGGAGCAGGTCAACGGCGATCCGGCGGCCCTGACGTGGGAGTGCTACCGCGACACCGTGATCGAGCAGTGCGAGCAGGGTGTGGACTACATGACCGTGCACGCGGGCGTACTGCTGAACCACGTGCCGCTGGCCGCCGATCGCGTGACGGGGATCGTCAGCCGAGGCGGCTCGATCATGGCGGCGTGGTGCCTGGCACATCGTCAGGAGTCGTTCCTCTACACCCATTTCGATGAACTTTGCGAAATTCTCGCGCGCTACGACGTCACGTTCTCGCTCGGCGACGGTCTCCGGCCGGGTTCGATCGCCGATGCGAACGACGCGGCCCAGTTCGCCGAACTACGCACCCTCGGGGAGCTGACCAAGGTCGCGAAATCGCATGGCGTGCAGGTGATGATCGAAGGCCCGGGCCACGTCCCGATGCACAAGATCGCGGAGAACGTCCGTTTGGAAGAGCAGCTGTGCGACGAGGCCCCGTTCTACACGCTGGGCCCGCTGACCACCGACATCGCCCCGGCCTACGACCACATCACGTCGGCGATCGGCGCGGCGATCATCGCACAGGCAGGCACCGCGATGCTGTGCTACGTCACGCCGAAGGAACATCTCGGGCTGCCCGGTCGCAAGGACGTCAAGGACGGCGTGATCGCCTACAAGATCGCGGCCCACGCCGCCGATCTGGCCAAGGGGCACCCCCGTGCGCAGGAACGCGACGACGCCCTGTCGCGTGCCCGCTTCGAGTTCCGGTGGTACGACCAGTTCGCACTGTCGCTCGACCCCGACACCGCACGCGAGTACCACGACGAGACGCTCCCCGCCGAGCCGGCGAAGACCGCACACTTCTGCTCGATGTGTGGGCCCAAGTTCTGCTCCATGCGGATCACGCAGGATCTGCTGGCATGACGCCCCAGCTTCCGTTGACACCGCCGGGCCAGACCCCGCTGCGAGTCATGACCATCGCCGGATCCGACTCCGGCGGCGGCGCAGGCATCCAGGCAGACATGCGGACGTTCGCGATGCTAGGCGTCCATGGCCTGGTCGCAGTCACGGCGGTGACGGTACAGAACTCCATGGGAGTCAAAGGGTTTCACGAAATCCCGCTCGACGTCATCGCTGGTCAGATCGAAGCGGTGGCATCCGACATCGGTGTCCAGGCCGCCAAGACCGGCATGCTGGCCTCTTCTGCGATCATCGACGTCGTCGCCGACACCTGGCGCGGGCAGGGTCTCGCCGCCACCGTGCCGCTCGTCGTCGACCCGGTATGCGCGTCGATGCACGGGGATCCGCTGCTGCACCCCAGCGCGCTGGATTCCCTCAAGGGCCAACTGTTTCCGCTGGCCACCGTGGTGACACCGAATCTCGATGAGGTGCGTCTGCTCACCGGGATAGCGGTCGTCGATACGCAGACCCAACGCGCGGCCGCTCGCGACCTCCACGGGCTCGGACCGAAGTGGGTGCTGGTGAAGGGCGGGCATCTGAGGTCTTCATCGCACAGCCCCGATCTGCTGTTCGACGGGACGGACTTCTTCGAGTTCGACACCGCCCGCATCGACACCGGGCACGACCACGGTGCCGGCGACACCTTGGCCGCCGCGATTGCATGCGCGCTCGCGCACGGGTACACGGTGCCCGACGCGGTCGCGTTCGGAAAACGTTGGGTGACCGAATGTCTACGTGCCGCGTATCCGCTGGGACACGGCCACGGACCGGTGTCGGCTCTCTTCAGGCTTCACGAATGACCCTCGAGCAGATCGCAGGCATCGCCCACGAGCCGGCCGGCGAACCCGAGGGTGTGGTCGTGCTGACCCACGGCGCAGGCGGAAGCCGGGAGTCGCCACTTCTGAAGACGATCTGCGAAGAATGGTCCGCGCGCGGCTGGCTGGCGGTGCGGTACAACCTGCCGTATAGACGACGACGGCCGAAGGGCCCGCCGTCCGGATCCGCCGCGGCCGACCGGGCCGGTGTGGTCGAGGCCGTTGAGCTGGCCCGTACGCTCACCAACGGCCCGGTGGTCGCGGGCGGCCACTCGTACGGCGGCCGGATGACGTCGATGGTGGTCGCTGACGGAGCGGCGGAAATCGATGTGCTGACCCTGTTTTCGTATCCGCTGCACCCGCCCGGGAAGCCGGAGCGGGCGCGCACCGAGCATCTGCCCCGGATCTCGGTGCCGACCGTGTTCACCCACGGGACCGCCGATCCGTTCGGGTCGATCGAGGAGCTTCGGGCCGCCGCGGCGCTCATCCCCGCTGCCACCGAGGTCGTCGAGATCACCGGCGCACGACATGATCTCGGCTCGAAGTCCCTGGACGTTCCCGCGCTGGCGGTCGACGCCGCACGACGATCACTCGGTGCGTCGTAGAGATTGAGCTAGGGTCACGGGATGACTACGCCGCCGGGCAGTCCCCCGCCATATGGCCAGCAGCCGTCTCCGTATGGCGGAGAGCCCGCGTACGGCGGTCAGCCGCCGAACCCGTATCCCCCGCCGCCGCCCGGCGCGTACCCGCCACCGCCTCCGCAGCCCTACTCTGCGCAGCCGCCCGGCCCTTTCCCGCCACCGCAGAAGTCGAACTCCAAGAAGGTCAGGTTCATCCTCATCGGAGTCGTCGCGGCGCTCATCGTGATCGCTGTCGGCGTCGTCGTCCTGGTGCTGGTCGTCGGCCAGGGCCGGGTCACCGCAACCGATGTCGGGATGGGCGACTGCCTGTCGGAGATCCCCGGCGACACCCGGGTGCTGACCGTGAAAACGATCGACTGCACGGAACCGCACGCCGGTGAGGTCTTCGCCGTGCTGCAGATGCCCGGAGGCGAGTTCCCCGGCCAGTCCGCCATCGAGACATACGCCGACAAGTGCAGCCCGGAGCTGGCGAGCTATTCGCCGGACGCGATGACGGACGACTCCGTCCAGCTGTATGTCCTCTACCCGACCGCCGAAACGTGGGAACAGGGCGACAGGGCGGTGACCTGCATCGCGACCCTCGACCCGCCGCGATCCGGCTCGCTCAAAGGCTGAGGCCATCCCGGACGGCCTCCCGGGACCTATCTAGTACCTGAGGTACCGTCTGAGCATGACTTCGGAGCAGTTCGACGCCGTCATCGTGGGCGCCGGTTTCGGGGGGATCGGCGCCGCCATCCAGCTCAAGCGACTGGGCATGGAGAACTTCGTCATTCTCGACCGCGAAGACGACCTGGGCGGCACCTGGCACGTCAACCGTTACCCGGGGCTGGCCGTCGACGTCCCGACGACCACCTACTCGTACTTCTTCGAGCCCAACCCCAACTGGTCGCGACTGTTCTCCACGGGTACGGAGATCAAACAGTACGCAGACGACGTCGCCGACAAGTACGACGTCCGATCGCACATGAGGTTCAACACCACGGTCGAGGGCGCCCGCTGGGATGAAGACGCCAAGGTCTGGCGAGTCGCGCTGGCAGGCGGCGACACGCTGACGACGCGCTACCTGATCACCGCCACCGGCTTCCTGTCCCAGCCCCACACGCCGGACATCCCCGGCATCACCGGGTTCGAGGGCAAGATCATCCACACCACCGCATGGGACGACGGATACGACCTCGAGGGCAAGCGGGTCGCCATCATCGGCACCGGCGCGACCGCGGTACAGCTCATCCCCGAACTGGCAAAGAAGGCCGCAGACCTCACCGTCTATCAGCGCACCGCGATCTGGGTGGTGCCCAAGCTGGACTTCCCCTTCTCTGAACGCGCGAAGCGGCTGTTCACCCGCATGCCGCTGGCGCAGAGAGCGATTCGGGCGATCACCGACGCGGTGTACGAGTTCTTCATCTACGTCGGACTTCATCACCGTCAGTTCATTTTTCGCCGGCTCAACATCGGCGCGTCGGACATCGCGAAGCTACACCGCTTTCTGTCGGTCCGCGATCCCGAACTACGCGAAAAGCTGACCCCTGACTATGATTTCGGGTGCAAGCGGCCCACGTTCTCGAACAACTACTACCGCATCTTCACCAGGCCGCACGTCCATCTGCAGGACAGCGGAATCGAACGCATCGAACCTGGCGCCATCGTCGCCGGCGACGGCACCAGGACCGAGATAGACACCCTCGTCCTGGCCACCGGTTTCGACCTCTGGGAGGCGAACTTCCCGGCCATCGAGATCGTCGGCCGCGAGGGGCGCAACCTCGGAAAGTGGTGGCGCGACACCAGGTTCCAGGCATATCAGGGCATATCGATGCCGTATTTCCCCAACTACCTGAGTCTGGCCAGCCCCTATGCCTTCCTCGGGTTGAACTTCTTCAACTCGATGGAATACCAGATGCGGCACATGGATCGGCTCTTCTCCGAAGTGAAACGTCGCGGTGCGACCACGTTCGAGATCACCGAGGACGCCAACACGCGATACCTCGATCGGATGACCGAGCTCATCACCGATTCGGTGTTCACCGTCGGTAATTGCGCGTCGTCGAGGTCGTACTACTTCAACCCGAGCGGCGAGGCCACCCTGCTCCGTCCGATGTCGACGCGCACCGCCATCAAGGAAGCCTCCGAGTACCCGTTGACCGACTACCAGATTGCGTGATCGGAGAGGAACCAGCCGTGCCCCCACAAGAACGAAAGAATTCGCGCGGAGCAACGCTCGCCGGCCTGGCCCTTGCGGGTACCGGCGTGGCCCACTTTGTCCGCCCGGAGCTGTTCGAGTCGATCACCGAGCAGGCTTTTCCCCAGAACACCCTGCAGAACATCTACCTCAACGGCGGTATCGAAACCGCCATCGGGCTCGGTTTGGCCGCACCGAAGACCCGTAAGGTGGCCGTCGTCGGCCTGCTCGGATACCTCGCCTACTTGGCGGGCAACGTCGCGCGTAACCGGTAGCGGCCCAACAGCGTCAAATCCAGGAGTCGCGTCACCGTCGCATAACTGTGCGCCGACCGCTCGTAGCCCATCAACCGGCCCAGGTCGATCACCAGGGACATCGCGGCGTGCACGGCGAAGCGGGCCTGCCCGGGCGTCCACTCAGGCCGCGCCGCCACCACCAGTTCCACCCATGCCTCCACCGTCGAGCGCTGCATGTTGCGCAGGATCCTCTGGTCGGACGCCGACATGTTGAGCCGCTCGCTGTAATAGACGTAATCGAGTTCGGGCCGGTCGAACGACCGTGCCACGTATGCGTCGATGACCGCGGTCAGCGCGTCCTCGGGGTCGTCGATCGTGGCCGTGATGGACGCCGTGTCCGCCGACAGCCGGTCGGCTGCCCGCCGGAACGCCGCCGCGAGAATGTCACTCTTGCCGGAGAAGTAGCGATAGATCCCGGATGCGGGCATCCCGACCGCCGCCGCGATGTCTTCCATAGTGGTATCGCGGTAGCCGTTGATGTTGAACAGCCGCATCGACTCATCAAGCAGCGCTTCGTATCTCGACGACTCCGGCCCCCCGGGTGCCGCTATGTCGACGGTGCTCGCATCATCGCCCGGATCGGGAAGTTCAGCGGCGACGACGGCATCGGCGAGGTCGGCCAGCAGCGCTCGCACCTGGATGGCCGGCAGCTTGGCCCGGTGGTCGACGATACTGCCCACCACCGAAAGGACCGCGGTGGAAAGGGTCCAACGCGCTCGCCCGGTGAGCTCCGGGCAGATCGCCCGCAGCGGTCGCTGGATCCGATGATGGACGGTGCGCATCTGCGAGATGAGGGTGGCTTGATCGTCGCCACGCAGGTACCTGGCCTCCCACCGATACAGACCACCGGACTCGCGATTGGCCATCGCCGTATCGATGAGCGAGACGATCAGTGAATGCAGGACCGATTGCGGGTTCTGCGTCACGGCATCGTCGGCGAATTCGGTGCAGTCCACCAGTTGCTGGCCGAGGCTGAGCACCGCGTCGCGGAATAGTTCGTATTTTCCCGTGTAATGCCGGTACAGGGCTGCCGCGGAGATCCCGACGCGCTTCGCGATCGCCTCCATGCTCACACCGTGAAAGCCCAGCGTGCTGAACGCCTCCGCCGAGGCCCGCGCGATCTGCGCTTTGCGGTCCTTGGGGCGGCGCCGAACGGTATCGCCGCTGGGCGGACGTGGGGGCGCCATGGCCAACACCATAACGGACCTTACGCATACATCGCGCTCCACTTAGGCGGAAAAATCCCCCGCAAAAGCCCGTTGCGGCCATGAGAATCGCTATTAACATAGGAGCATGCTCAGCGCGCTGCGCATATGAACGGGGGACCCTTTGCATCACTATCACCACCGTGCGTTCTACATCGGCGTCGGATGCTTTGTCCTGATCGTCACCGGGCTCCTGGCGCTCAACTTTCCCGTCTTTCTCGACGCCTTTGACCAATACGGGTTCCAGATCAAATGCGGTACGGGACTTGCCTCTGATCTGAGCCAGGCGGCCGCTGCCGCCGGCGAGCACACCTACGTCGACCAATGCGAGACAGCGGTTCTGGTGCGCCGGTTGTGGACCATTCCGCTGGTGGTGATCGGAGCGGTCGTGCTCGCCGTGGTGGTTGCCGTGTCGGCACTCGTCTGGGGCCGCGAATCGGCATTCGGAAAAGACCCGGTCGCGTGAAATAGCATCGCCGTGTGACCACGCCGGACGGCCCCGCGCTACACCGGCGGCTCGGCACTTTCGACGCGGTGACCATCGGTCTGGGCTCGATGCTCGGCGCGGGCATATTCGTCGCCTTGACCCCGGCGGCAGCGGCGGCCGGGACC
>CAZOIX010000205.1:0-6815 GCA_964579685.1 uncultured Mycobacterium sp. | reverse complement strand
AGGGCAATGCTTTGGGCTAGCGCTCTGTCGATGAGGCCGGCGCCGATGTGCTGGTGACCAAGGCCGGCGCGGGCACCCTTTCGGTCGGCAGGACCGCACTGTCCCTGAAGGAAGCGAAGCCGCTGCCCGCAAGCGACTGATACCTTCGGCCATGTGAAGCCCCGCAGGCTGCTGTTTCGGTATGCCGCCGGGCTGACGTTCGCCTATCTGCTGACAACCGCCGAAGTCACTGCGCTCGTCATCTCGCTCACCGGCCGCAGCAGGGCCACCACGGCCATCACCGTCGGCGCCGCGGCGGTGATCATCGTCGGGGCCGTGATCGTGGCGGCCGGCGCCGTACGCATCGTGGCGCCACATCTGCGTTGGCTCGGCGTCCGGGAACCGACCGACGACGAGCGCCGATCGGCCCTGAAGATCCTTCGTCGACAATCCGCGATCACCCTGGCGCCGTGGATCGTTGGCGCCGCCGTCATGGTTCCCCTGAACGTAGGCGCACCAGCCGAAGTGCAAGTGGTCGTCGGCTCGGCCATCCTCTTCGGCGCCATCGCCACCATATGCACCGGGTTCCTGTTCACGCTGCGCACTCTGCGTCCGCTACTAGCCGGGGTGACACGGGATTTCAGTGAAATCACGCCGAGCACCGCCCCGGGGGTACGGGCCAGGCTCTTGATCATGTGGGCGGTGTGCACCGCATTGCCCGGAATCGCGATTGCCTGCCTGCTCGTCATGCGCTCCAACGGGTGGATCATCTCGAAGAACACACCGGTCGAATTGGCCATGCTGGTACTCGCCCTGGTCGCCGTAGTGCTCGGACTCCGGGCGATGATCCTGGTCTCGATCTCGATTTCAGACCCGCTGCACCAGGTCATCGACGCCATGGCCGAGGTCGAGCGGGGCGAGATCGACAGGTCACTCGATGTCTACGAATGGTCCGAAATCGGGCGACTGCAAAGCGGATTCAATCGGATGGTCGCCGGGCTGCGGGAGCGTGAGCGGCTGCGCGATCTATTCGGCCGTCACGTCGGCGAAGAGGTGGTACGCCGCGCCGTCGACGAGAACGAAACATTGTCGGGAGACGAACGCAACGTCGCGATTCTCTTCATCGATCTTGTCGGCTCGACGCAGCTCGCGGCGACCCACCAACCACACGAGGTCGCCGCGGTGCTCAATGAGTTCTTTCGGATGGTCGTCGCTCAGGTCGATGAGCACCACGGGCTGGTCAACAAGTTTCAGGGTGACGCGGTGCTCGCCGTATTCGGCGCACCGTTACGAACAGATGATCCCGCCTCGGCTGCCCTCGCCACCGCTCGCACACTGGGTGTCGAACTACGCAGCCTCCCTGTGGATTTCGGAATCGGCGTGTCTGCTGGGCCGGTATTCGCAGGAAACATCGGCGCGGAAAACCGGTATGAATACACCGTGGTCGGTGACGCAGTCAACGAGGCCGCCCGCCTTGCCGATCTCGCGAAGGACTACGAGGGTCGAGTACTGGGCTCCGGCACGGCTATCGAGCAGGCCTCCGATGCCGAGCATCAGCACTGGACCACCCAGGGTTCCGAGGTATTACGCGGCCGGGCCGTTGCCACGCAGATCTCCGCCCCGATACGGCAGGAGCAGCCTGCGGGTTAGGTCTGCGGCACAAGTCCTGCCTCACGACTGTGAACGTCACGGCAGACAGGTGCGCACATAGCGCACGCGAATCGAGCGCCAACCCACCTGTGACCGTCGCCGTCAGCGCAGACTCGACGTCATGTCGACGGCAAAACCGCCAACACCACAACGGGCCGTCTCCCCCTTGCGGGTGGCGACGGCCAGCTTTATCGGTACCACGGTCGAGTTCTACGATTTCCTGATCTACGGTACGGCGGCGGCGCTGGTCTTCCCGAAACTGTTCTTTCCCAATGTGTCCCCGGCGTCAGGGTTGTTGCTCTCATTCGCGACGTTCGGTGTCGGTTTCGTCGCGAGGCCGCTCGGGGGAATCGTGTTCGGCCATTTCGGCGATCGCGTGGGTCGCAAGCGGATGCTGGTCTACTCCCTGCTGATGATGGGAGCCGCGACGGTACTGATGGGCCTGCTGCCCACCTACGCCCAAATCGGGCTGGCGGCTCCGATCCTGTTGACCTTGCTACGCCTGGTGCAGGGGTTCGCAGTCGGCGGGGAATGGGGTGGGGCCACGCTGATGGCCGTCGAACATGCTTCGGCGGAACGCAAGGGGTTCTATGGTGCCTTCCCTCAGATGGGTGCGCCAGCGGGCACCGCTACGGCGACGTTGGCGTTCTACGCCGCATCCCTGCTCTCGGACCAGCAGTTCATGGCGTGGGGCTGGCGCATCCCGTTTCTCGCGAGCGCCGTACTGATCGTGATTGGGCTGGCGATCCGGCTGTCCCTGCCCGAGAGCCCGGACTTCGATGCGCTACGCCGACGATCGGCGGTCGCCCGCGGCCCGATCGCCGATGCTTTTCGCAAGCACTGGAAGCAGATTCTGCTTGTCGCGGGTGCTTACCTCTCGCAGGGGGTGTTCGCCTACATCTGTGTGGCATACCTCGTGTCGTACGGCACGACCATCGTCGGAATCGGTCGGACGCAAGCACTTCTCGGCGTCTTCGTCGCCGCTGTCGTGGCCGTGGCCACCTACCCGGTGTTCGGCGCACTGTCGGACACCTAGGGCCGCAAACCGGTCTTTCTCAGCGGTGTCGTGCTGATGGGCCTTTCGGTCGCGCCCGCGTTCGCATTGATCAACACCGGCAATCCGACGTTGTTCCTCGCGGCGCTGGTGTTGGTGTTCGGATTTGCGATGGCACCCGCTGCCGGGGTAACAGGATCGTTGTTCAGCCTCGCGTTCGACACCGAGGTCCGCTACAGCGGCGTATCGATCGGCTACACCCTGTCTCAGGTGCTCGGTTCAGCCTTCGCGCCGACGATCGCGACCGCGCTTTACGCAGCGACCGATACGTCCAACTCGATCGTCGCCTACCTCATTGCGGTATCGGTGATTTCAGCGGTGACGGCCTGCTTCCTTCCCGGCGGCTGGCGGCGGAACCAAGCCTCGGCACCCGGGCCTGCCTCGCGAGTGTGAACATGACGACGTTTCTTGGAGATTTTCGTCGTGAAATTCACACTCGCCCAGACACTAGGCCTTCGCGAGCTGCTTCTGAGCGTAGAGACGCGCCCATTCCTTGCGCGGCCGGATCGATACGTCGACGTCGGTTGCCTTGGCGCGCAACGCCCCAACATTCGCCTGCTCCTTCGGGGTACGCGCAAAGGGGTCCCAGGTGAAAAAGTTGCATGCGTTCTGCCACGTGATCTTGTTGATGTCGGTGTCGTCGGCACCCGCGGCGTTCAGCTCGGCGAGCACCTGCTCCGGCGCGTCGGGCCAGAAGCAGTCGGAATGCGGGTAGTCGCATTCCCACGCGATGTTGTCGATGCCGATTTCGTGGCGCAGCTTGAGCGACGTCTTGTCGGTGACATAGCAGGCCAGCGAGTGCTCGCGGAACACGTCGCTGGGCAGCTTGTCGCCGAAGTCGCGCCGTAGCCATTTCTGGTTGGTGTAATGCCGGTCGCTGCGATCGAGATAGAAGGGGATCCAGCCGATGCCGCCCTCGGAGAACGCGAACTTGAGGTCGGGATAGTTGCGCATCGCGGGTCCCCAGAGCAGGTCCTGGGCGCACATCGCCGAGACCTGGGTGGCCAGGATGATCAGATTGTCGATCGGCGCGTTCGGCGCCATGCTGATCGCCCCGAAGCCGGTGCCGATGTGCAGGCACATCACCACGTTCTCTTCTGACAGCGTGGTGAACACGGGGCCCCAGTACTCGTCATCGTGGTAGCTCGGAAGTCCCTCCAGGTGAGGCAGTTCGGGCATGGTGACCGCACGGCAGCCTTTCGCGGCCACGCGGCGGATCTCGGCGCACATCGCCTGGGGATTCCACGTCGGCAGTACGGCGATCGGGATGAAGCGGTCCGGGTAGCTACCGGCCCACTCGTCGATGTGCCAGTCGTTGTAGGCCGACACCATCACCAGCGTCACTTCTTCGCGGTGCATGTTGAGATGCCGCGCCGAAAAGCCGGTGAAGGTGGGGAAGTTCATCGACGCGAGGATGCCGTTGCGGTTCATGTCACGGACCCGCTCGTGGACGTCGTAGACACCCGGCCTCATTTCGGCGAAACCGGCGGGGTCACGGCCCCACTCCTCGGCAGGCCACGACACCACCGCGTTGAGCCCGCTGACGCCCTGCGGCCTGCCCTGGTACATCCACTGATCGACGCCCTTTTCGTCGGTGACGACGACGGGCGCCTCCTCTCGGTACTTGGCCGGGACGTGGTTGAGGAACATATCGGGCGGTTCCACGACGTGGTCGTCGATGCTCACCAGGATCAGGTCGTCGGTCTGCATACTCAACTAGTACCGTCTACAGGCATGACCGGCTCTGCGACTTCGGACAGAGTTTTGTCCGCAGCGGCCAAACCCGCGCAGGATCTTTCCCGCCGGGTCATCGAACTGCGGCGCGGTGGCCGGGCGCTCGGCGGCAGCTACCTGTACGAGGGCGACGGCCTGATCACCGGATGGCATAGCCACGAGGTGCATCAGATCGAGTACGCGCTGCACGGAGTCGTCGAGGTCGAGACGGATTCGGCGCACTATCTGCTTCCGCCCCAGCAGGCAGCCTGGATTCCCGCGGGACTCGAGCATCAGGCGGTGATGAACCCCGACGTCAAGACCGTCGCGGTGATGTTCGATCCCGCACTGGTGGCCGCGCCTGGTGATCGCGCCCGCATTCTCGCGGTGTCGCCGCTGATCAGGGAGATGATGATCTACGCGCTGCGATGGCAGATCGACCGCGCGGCCGGCGACGCCGAATCAGACAGCTTCTTCCTCACGTTGGCCAATCTGGTGTCCGAGGCGCTCGACCATGAGGCCCCACTGTCCCTGCCGACCAGTGATCACCCGATCGTCGCGGCGGCGATGGCCTTCACCAAGGAGCATCTGGACTCGGTGAGCGCCGACGAGGTCTCCCGAGCGGTCTCGGTCTCCGAACGAACGCTGCGCCGCCTGTTTCAGGACACACTCGGGTTGTCCTGGCGGACGTATCTGTTGCACGCGCGAATGCTCCGCGCGATGGCACTGCTCGCAGGACCCGGCCAGTCGGTGCAGGACACGGCGTCGGGCGTCGGCTTCGACAGCCTCAGCTCATTCACACGGGCATTCGCGCAGTTCTGCGGAGAGACACCCAGCGCCTACCGTAAAAGAGTTGCGGGCGAGCAGGTTTGACCGAGCTCACCCTTCGCCGTCGCGCGGCTGCGGGAAGAGCCCCTCACGCAGCAGCGTGTTGACGGAGTGCTGCCATCTTTCAAGCTGATCGGGTGTCGTGAAGGCGCCCGGGATCTGACGCTCGATGTGATCGCGCACGATCAGGGTGCCCAGCGCCAGGACAAGCGAGTTCAGCGCAGCCCAGGTGACATCGATGTCGTCGCGAGCCTCGCCGTTCTCTTTCCGCGCTGTCCACCGCGCAGTACCGAATGCCGACAGCGTGTCCCAGATGGTGATGCCGACCTCGCTGCCGTCGATGAGGGCACGGCCGAGATAGTGCACGACGTCGGGATGATCGATGAGCAGATTGGTGATCCGGCTACCCATGTCGGCGATTGAGTCTTTTTCGTGCGGTGCCGCGACGGGCCGCGACACCATCTCGATCACGACACCCATCACGAACTCGTCGACGGCCTTGATGAGGCCGGCCTTCGTTTCGAAATGGTGCTGCACCAATCCGAGCGAGACGCCGGCGTCGGCGGCGACGGAACGAAGTGACGTCCCCGCTGCGCCCTTCGTCGCGAAACTCTTCAATGCCGCCTGGCGGATTCGCTCGAGTTTCTTGAATTCGTCGCCACCGATCCGGGCGCGCTCGGTAACCGCCGTCATTGAGGTGTCAATCCCGTGATCACGGTCCCCAGACTAGACAATACGATCGTATCGTGTCTACCATACAAACGTATTGTTGAATTAGCTGACGGAAGGGTAAACGATTCCCGTGCACGACCACAGGCAATCAACCGCAGTACGACAGCTGCGCGAGGTGAATGTGTCCGTGAATCCGGCTCTCGTCGGCGACTCATTGCACACCGCATGCACACGGGACCCGGATCGATGGACCACGACCGCCGACGAAGGGGCGAAGGCGCTGTGCCGCGCCTGCCCCATTCGGTGGCGTTGCGCGCAGGAAGCCTGTCTGACACCCGGCGCCGAAGGCGTGTGGGCCGGCATCCTGATACCCGAGACAGGGCGCGCACGACGGTTCGCACTCAAGCAGCTGAGGTCGCTGGCCGAACAACACGGGTACCCGGTACGAAAGACGGGCTGACGTGCAGGGTGCGAGGATGATCAGCATGACCCGCTGGCACCCGCTCGAACCCGCCGACGCCGACTTCCTCGCGTCCGCACCACACGTCTTCCGCTATCAGAAGCGGTTCGCCGCGCCACCCGAAAAGGTTTGGGATTCACTCGTTTCCGACGAGTCGCTGGCGGCATGGGGACCGATGATCACAGACGTCACGTGGACGTCGCCCCGGCCGTTCGGGGTGGGCACCACCCGCGACGTCACCGCCCCCGGCGGGGCCGTGATGCGCGAGCGCTTCTTCCAATGGGAGGACGGCCACAGCAAGTCGTTCTACGTCTACGAGTCCGCGCTGCCGGTGTTCAAGCGCTTCGCCGAGCACTATCTCGTCGAGCCGGCCGGCGGCGGCGAGGCAGTATTCACCTGGACGCTTGCGGTCGAGGCAAAACCCGCGTTGACATTGCCCGTCAAGGTGCTGGCACCCCT
>CAZOIX010000204.1:0-6828 GCA_964579685.1 uncultured Mycobacterium sp. | reverse complement strand
TCCCGGGAGGACCGCGAGATCGAGTCGTGGCTGGGCGAACTGCGCGGCACCGGAGCTCCGGCGGGTCCGCCGCCCGCACCGCAGCCCACCAGGGGGCCGATGAACAAGCCCTCGGCGGATGCCACCCGCGCGATGCCCGAACAGGTGGGCCCCGGCCACGAACCACCCACCACGGCCATCCCGGCGCAACGGCAAGAGCAAGACGATGCCGATGCCACCACCGCGATCCCTGCGCAGCGGCCAGAAGATCCCGAGACCGCTACGAACAAGCTGAACTCCCGCAAGGCGGGCGAGCAGCCGAAGCGGCGCGGTGGCGGTGTGAGCGCCGCGGATCTGCTGCGCCGCGAAGGCAGGCTCTAGTCCTTCTCGGCGGGTGTAACGCTGTGGCGGGATTCAGGCTGGTTTCCCGCCGTGCGGTTACACACCACGACGCGCGAAGGCGGCGCCGACCCGCCCGACAACGCCCCCTTCCGTGTCCCGTTTCGTCACGCGTACGTCGATCCAGCCGAGTTCTGTCAGTTCGTCATGCCGTCTGATGCCCTTGTTGAAGGTGTCCGGGTCGGTCCGGTGGTGGTCCCCCTCGTACTCCGCCGCAACTTTGATGTCCTCCCAACCCATGTCCAGTTCGGCGACCAGTGCACCGTAGTCGTCGTAGACGGGTATTTGTGTTGTCGGGCGCGGAAATCCGTTGCGGATGAGGAGCATGCGTAGCCACGTCTCGCGCGGTGACTCCGCACCCGGATCCACGAGATCCAGAACCGTGCGTGCATTCCGGATGCCGTGACGTCCGCGATAGCGGTCCACCAGCAGCTCAACATCGGCCATCTTCAGGCGCGTCGCCCGCGCGAGCGCATCGACTGCCGCGACGGCCGCGTCGACGGGACAGCGGCACGCAAGGTCCAGAGCGGTCCGCGCCGGAGTCGTCACCCGCATGCCGTCGACAACACAGATCTCGTCGTCCTCAATGCGGTCCGCCCACGCGGTGACCCCGGCGGTACGCCTGCGGTTGTTGTCGATGATCGCGGCGGGTATGTGTGCGTCGATCCAGCGCGCGCCGTGCAGCGATGACGCCGAGAACCCGGCGAGAATGCCCCGCCGCCTGGATCGCAGCCATGCGCCCTTCGCTCGGATGATTGGCGTGACCCGCACGTCCTTGCCGAGATACACGTCCCTGTGGAGCGCAATGAAGTCGCTCCTCAACCTGTGGCGCGTCAGCGCTCCACTCGCGATCGCTTCGCTTCCCAGAAAGGGTTGGTCCATGGCCGGATTCTCCATCCCGCCGCCGACACCCCGCGGGTGTAACGCTGTGGCGGGATTGAGGCCAAATCAACACCAGGCAGTTACAGCCGACGCTAGTCCTTCTCAGCGTCCCCGACGTCATCGGCGACCGCCGCGATCGCGGCTTCGTCCCCGGCTGCCTGTGCGGCCTCCTCGGCCGCGGGATCGCTGGCGAGCAGCACCCTGGTCGCGCTGTTGAAGAACGCCACCGCGGGCACCGCCAGCAGGGCACCGACGATGCCTGCCGTGACGCCGCCGGCCGCGATCGCGAGCACGACGGCCAGCGGATGGATCGACACCGCGCGCCCCATCACCAACGGCTGCAGTACGTGGCCCTCGAGCTGTTGGACCGCAATGATCAGGCCGAGCGTGATCAGCGCGTAGATCAAGCCCTTCGCGATGAGCGCGACCACGACCGCGAGGAATCCGGCGATCACCGCACCGACGAGCGGGATGAAGGCACCGAGAAAGACCAACGACGCCAACGGAAGTGCCAACGGCACGCCCATGATCGCCAGACCCGTGCCGATGCCCACCGCGTCGACGAGCGCCACCAGGAACGTCGCGCGCACATACCCGATCAGCGAGCGGAACCCGGCCCGGCCGGCTTCGCGAACCCGTGGCTGCACGTGACCGGGGAAGGCCTTGGTGACGAAGCCGAAGATGTTGCGGCCGCCGTGCAGCAGGAATATCAGGGTGAAGAGCACCAGCAGCGCGCCGGTGACGATCTCCGTCACTGTGCTCGCCGTCGACAACGCCCCGCTGGTCAACTTCTCCTGATTGTTGCGCAGCGCTTCGAGAGCGCTCTCGCGAACCTGCTGGATCTGTTCGTGACCGATCTGAAGCGGGCTGTGCGCCAACCAGTTTCCGAGGCCTTCGATACTGTGGCTGACCTGTTCGGCCAGCGCGGGCACACCCTCGATGAACTGGTTGATGACGAACGCGAGAATGCCGCCCACGACGGCGAACCCGGACAGCAGCATCAACGCCACCGCGAGGCCCCGCGGACAGCCGAGGCGGTCGAGGAAGTCCACCGCGGGCAGGAGAAGGGCCGCCACCATGGTGGCAAGGGCGACCGGAACGACGATCAGCTCGAGTTGCTTGATCACCCAGAGCACCGCGAACACGGCGGCGAAGATCACCAGAAGTCGCCACGACCACGCCGCAGCCTTGCGTACCAGCGGGCTCACCGCCTGGTCAGCGTCAGAAAGACCCGCGGACATCCCGACAGCGTAACGGCCCGCCTCGCGGAGTCGGCGTATCTCGGGAAACCGTGCGCACACGCTTTACCCTGTAGGGCGTGTCGTACGACGCGCCGGCGCGCGAGACGCGCGGTCAGGACCGCCCCGCGCGCGGAAAGTACTGGTGGCTGCGGTGGGTGATCATCGCCGTCGCGGTCGTGGTGCTGTCGGTCGAACTGACATTGGTACGCGACCAGCTCGCCAACGCGTGGCGCAGCGTCTACTCGGCGAACTGGTGGTGGGTCCTCGCGGCGATCGGGGCGGCGATGACCTCGATGCACTTCTTCGGTGACATCCAGCGCAAGCTGCTGCGCTCGGCCGGTGTTCCCGTGCACCAGTGGCGATCGCAGGCCGCGTTCTACGGCGGCAACTCGCTGAGCACCACGCTGCCCGGCGGCCCGGTGCTGTCCGCGACGTTCATCTACCGCCAACAGCGCATGTGGGGAGCCACCCCGGTGATCGCCTCATGGCAACTGGTCATGTCGGGTGCGCTGCAGGTGATCAGCCTGACATTGCTCGGGTTGGGCAGCGCGTTCTTCCTTGGAGCCAAACACAATCCGTTCTCGCTGGTCTTCACCCTCGCCGGATTCGTCATGCTGATCGTGCTCGCGCAGACCGTCGCCTCCCGCCCCGACCTGCTCGACGGCGTCGGGGTCCGCGTGCTGTCGTGGATCAACTACCTACGTACCAAGCCATCGGACAACGGCGTGGCCAAGTGGCGGGAAACGCTGGCGCAACTCGAATCGGTCAACCTGACCCGGCGCCAGCTGGGCGTCGCCTTCACATGGTCGATGATGACGCTTGTCACCGGCGTGGCGACGCTGTTGTTCGCCTGTTTCGCTGCCGGCGGTAAACCATCGCTGCTCGGCGTCGTCGTCGCCTACGTCGCCGCCCGCGCCGTCGGCTCGATCCCGCTGATGCCCGGCGGGCTGTTGGTGGTCGAGGCGGTGCTGGTGCCGGGGCTGGTATCGAGCGGAATGACCTTGGCCTCAGCGATTTCGGCCATGTTCATCTACCGGCTGATCAGCTGGATCTTCATTGCCGCGATCGGCTGGGTGGTGTTCTTCTTCATGTTCCGCACCGAGGCCGACGTCGATCCCGACGCCGGCTCATGAGAACCCAAACGCTGGCAGCCATTCTCGGCGTCTCGGTCCTCCTTTCCGCCGGGTGCTCACCGGCGCCGAAACCGGGCCCTTCCGGACCCATCCGTGGTCCCGAGCCGTCGGTGGCCACCCCGTTGGTCGGCAGTGTGCTGGCCGCGCCGATACCCGTGCCCGCCACCGACGGCAAGGTTCACCTGGCCTATGAGGTCCAGTTGACGAATGCCCTTGCACAGGAGGTCACACTCACCTCGCTGGTGATCCTCGACCGCGACGTGTCGCTGCTCACGTTGTCCGGCGAGCAGCTCGCCGGCCGGACCCGGGTTTTCGGAACCACCACGCCGACAACGAAAATCGGGCCGGCGCAGACTGCGGTGGTGTGGGTTGACCTGGCTCTGGACCAGGCGGCGGGAATACCGCAACGACTGGTGCATTCGATCGGACTCTCGCTACCCGACCCGAAACCGCCGCTGTTCCCCGCGACCATGACGATCAACATCGCACCGGTCGACGTAGAGACGCGCGAGCCCGTCGTCATCTCGCCGCCGTTGAGGGGTACCCGGTGGTTGGACGGGAACGGGTGCTGTGCAATGAGCGCGCATCGGACGGCGCTCAATCCGATCAACGGCCAGCTGTGGGCGGCCGAACGCTTCGCCATCGACTATGTGCAGCTCGAACCCGATGACAGGCAATACGACGGCGACCCCACCAAGGTGGAGAGTTTCCCGGCCTACGGCAGCGACATCCACGCCGTCGCAGACGGTCCGGTGGTGGCCGTGGTCGACGGACTTCCCGAACAGATGCCAGGCCCCAACCCCAGCGGGCTGCCCCTCGACCAGTACCCCGGCAACCACATCATCCAGGACCTCGGCAACGGCAACTACGCCATGTACGCCCACATCAAGACCGGCACCGTCGCGGTCAAGCCCGGCGACCGGCTGACCACCGGCCAGGTGATCGGCGCCGTCGGCAACACCGGCAACACCACCGCGCCCCATCTGCACTTCCAGGTGATGAGCACGCCGGATCCGCTGCGATCCGACGGACTTCCCTTCGTGTACAACACGTTCCGGCTCGACGACCGCATCGCCGGGACGGCAGAAGAACTCGATGAGCTTGCCCCCGACCAGCCGATACCGCTGCAACGAGGCTTCGCCGCGCACGACGAGACCAACGTCATGCCACTGGAACTCGACGTGATGACCTATGCCGGCTGACACCCGGCCCGCGTTGACCGCGCTGGCGACCGACGTCGTATGCGTCATCGTGTTCTGCGCGATCGGCCGCCGCAGTCACGACGAAGGGCTGAGTGTTTCGGGCGTCGCCGAGACCGCGTGGCCCTTCCTCGTCGGCACGGTGGTCGGCTGGTTGCTGTCGCGGGCCTGGCGACATCCGGCCGACGTGGTGCCCACCGGGGTGACGGTGTGGTTGTGCACCGTCGTGCTGGGGATGGTGCTGCGCAAGCTCACATCGGCTTCAGTAGCGCCGAGTTTCATTGTCGTGGCGTCACTTTCGACCGCCCTGCTGCTACTCGGGTGGCGGGTCGCCGCCGGACTGCTGATCCGACGCTGACACGGTCAAGGTCGCGCGGAGTCCGCCGAGCGGGCTGTCGGACAGCTCGATGCTGCCCCGATGCAGCGCCGCCTGCTGCGCGACGAGCGCGAGGCCCAGTCCGGATCCGCCAGGAGCGGCGGTGCTGCCACGGGAGAACCTGCCGAGGACGGTCTCGTGTTCCTCGACCGGCAGTCCACGTCCGTTGTCGTCGACGACGATGACGATGGTGTCGCCTGCCCGCCGCGCCTCCAACAGGACGCGGGTCGCCTGCGCGTGTGTGATCGCGTTGCGCACCAGGTTGTCGACGGCCAGGCGCAGCCCGCTCGGCCACCCCCAGATGGCCAGGTCGTCCTCCGCCTGCACGACGATCTCGATCTCACCGCTCAGCCTCATGTTCTCGCGGGCCACCCGCTCCAGCATGTCGGTGACATCGATCGGTTCCCGGTCTTCGGCCTGCGCCAGTTGACCCGACGCCAGTTGCCCGAGTGCGGTGATGATCGCCTCGACCCGGCGCTGCGCCCGGGACAGGTCTGCCACCACCTCGTCGCGTTCGTCGGCGGGGAGATCGTGGATGCGCAGCGTGTCCAGGTCGGCGCGCATCGCGGTGAGGGGGGTGCGCAACTCGTGGGCGGCATTGGCGGCGAAGTCTCGAGCGGCCTGCAGCGAGTTGGTCGTGGCCCGCTGCGCTGCGACCAGTCTGCTGAGCATCGCCGACATCGCCTCGGAGAGGTCTTCTGCCTCGCGCACGCCGCGCACCTCGGGCATCTGCTCGCTGCCCCTGCGCAACTGTTTGGTGTGTTCGGTCAGCCTGCGCAGCGGCCGTATCGCGGGGCCTGCGAGCAGCCAACCCAGCAGGGCGGCGATCAGCACCGTCAGCAGACCCGCCGCGGCGTACAACGGAATCCGCGAGCGGTTCAACAGGATGCTGTCGGCGCGGATGCCGATTGACATGATGACGCCGGCCGGTTGGTCGACATGGATGGTGCGCACCCGGTACTCGACGCCGTTGACCTCCACGGTGTCGGTCCCCGGCGGCAGTGGCGGCAGCTGGAAGCCGCGCTGGAACACCACCTGACCGGTGGCTTCGTAGCGGCCCGTCGTCAGGACCCCGCGTCGGGGGTCCTGCAGCTGCTCGGGATACATGCTGGCGTCGATGATCGAATCGAGTCGGCGATCCAGTTGCGCCGCATCGTTGTTCGCCAGCACGACCGACGTCGCGATCGTGAACACCGCGACGACCGCTGACGCCGCCGCTGCCGACGCGACAGCCACCCGGGTGCGCAGCGACGCGGATCGCAGAAACCGCGGAAGTCTCACCCGCTAGGGCTCGTCACTCGGGTTCAATGCTCGCCTCACGGCTCGTCTCGCAGCACGTACCCGATCCCGCGAACCGTGTGAATCACCCGCGGCAGGCCATCGCGTTCGAGCTTGCGCCGCAGATAGGAGATGAAGACATCGGCCACGTTGGTGTCGACGTCGAAGTCATAGCCCCACACCAGTTCGAGGAGCCGCTGGCGGCTCAGCACCACGCCTGCGTTGTCGGCCAGCACGGCGAGCAGATCGAATTCACGCTTGGTCAGATTGACCCGCTCACCGCCCGCGAACACCAGCCGCCTGGCGGCGTCGATGGTCAACGGCCCGACGGTCTTCGTGTC
>CAZOIX010000203.1:0-6878 GCA_964579685.1 uncultured Mycobacterium sp. | reverse complement strand
GCGATGTTCTCGTCGGCGTGCGCGGCGGTGGGCCCGTAGTGCACCAGAGCGTCGGGTTTGAGGGCGATGAGCGCGTCGACGTCGTCGGTGGCCGTGAGGCCCAGCGTCGCGCCGAGACCGCAGATCTCGCCGACATCGCGGCCCACCTTGTCGGGACTGCTCACCCCGACCCCGACCAATTCGAACAACGGGTGTTTGACGATCTCGGCGATCACCATCTTGCCGACGAAGCCAGTTCCCCAGATGACGATCCGCTTCTTCTGCGAGTCAACAGTCACGCGCTATCCGCTACCTTTCGATCGGCCCCTCCGAGACCCTAGCTGTCGAGCGAAGCGGCGGTGCAAGAGTTGTCTCGGGACACCGAGCACGGTGCCGATTTCACCCCACGAGAGCCCACAAACGCGGGCAGCTCGGACGGCTTCGGCGTAGCGCCTCTGGGCGCAGGCGAGATCGTCGCGTGCCTGACCGAGCTCACGCACGCTCGCGCCAGAGAGCATGTCGTTCAAGACAGGGTCAGGGTCGTTGCAGTCCGGCCTGACCGGCGCACGCTCGATCTCGTCGACCACCCGGCGTCGAGCAGCCGCCAACTCCGGATCATCGAACCACCACGGCTTCGGACCAACGCCACCCCAGACCCGACCCGACCCAGCGCCGTCATCAATTGATGACGCCATCTTGTCGTCACTATCCATGCCCAGAGCGTGCCCGGCCGCTATGACAACAACGGGTCGGGAATGTTTTCCGGTGGTGCGGCATTATCCAGGCCATGACATCAGCAAGGGCCAACATCGCACCTCTGGCCGGACGCCGGGCACTGGTCACCGGAGCGTCGCGCGGAATCGGCGCGGAGATCGTGCGACGGCTTGCCGCCGACGGTGCCGCGGTCGCGTTCACCTACGGCGCATCGACGGCGGAGGCCGAGAAACTGGCCGCGGAGGTGGCCGCAGAGGGCGCGACCGTCGTGGCGATCCAGGCCGACGCCGCCGATCCCGATCAGGTGCGCCGGTCGGTCGAGGACACCGTCGCCCAACTCGGTGGCCTCGACATCCTGGTCAACAACGCCGGCATCGCCATACTGGGCGATGCGGCGACTCTCCCGTCCGAGCAGTTCGAGAAGATGGTGGCCATCAACATTCGCGCGGTGTTCGTCGCGATCCAGGCGGCGCTGGCCCACCTCGGCGAGGGCGGTCGCATCATCAACATCGGCAGCATCAACGCAGATAAGGTGCCCGGTCCCGGACTGGCGGTGTACGCGATGACGAAGGCCGCGGTGGCGGGGTTGACCCGCGGCCTGGCTCGCGACCTCGGGCCCCGTGGCATCACGGTGAACAACATCCAGCCCGGCCCCATCAACACCGACATGAACCCGGACGAAGGCAAATTCGCCGAACTGGCCAAGCAGGTCATGGCGGGCGGTCGCTACGGTCAGCCCAGCGATGTCGCCCGTGTGGTCAGCTACCTGGCGGGCCCGGATACCGGCTACATCACAGGTGCGCACTGGAACGTCGACGGCGGGTTCACCGTCTAGCGTCGCCGGACCCCCGACCGTCCGGAGTGCTCGCTGTAGGCCGGTCGGCGGGCCTGATCGGGTCCGTTGTTATCGACGGCGTCACTGAGCCGCTTGATCTCCGCACGGAGGTCGTCGATCTGCGCCGCGGTCGCGGCCTGATTCGCATCATCTTCTTCGGCCACGCGCTGCACGATCCAGGACGCCAGCGTCGCCGTGACCACACCGACGAGGCTGATGCCACCGATCATCAGCAGGGCGGCGATGACTCGGCCGGTGACGGTGACGGGCGAGAGATCGCCGTAGCCGACCGTGGTGACGGTGGTGATCGACCACCACACCGCCTGGCCCAGCGACGTGATCTCGGAGCGCGGATCCGTGCGTTCGGCCTCCAGCACCGCCAGCGACGCGACGTAGATCAGCAGCGCCGCGCTACACGCCGTGTAGATGATCACGCGACCGCGAATGGCGTTGCCGACCGCGCGCTGGAACACCTTGAACAGCACGACCAGCCGCAGCAGCCGCAGCGGACGCAGGAAGGGAAGCGCGACGATCGCCAGGTCGATGAGGTGTCCGAAGAACCACCGGACGCGCTGGGGCGCCAGAGACAGGCGAACGACGTAGTCGACGACAAACGCCAGGTACAGACCTGCGTTCACCACGTCCAGCGCGCGATTCACGTGCTCGGGTGGGCGTGCCAGCACCTGCACCGAATACACCACCAGGAACAGGGCTGCGATACCGGCCAACGGCCACTCGGCGCGCCGCTCCCAGCGTTGCAGCCGGTTGTCGGGGGCGAGGTCAGACGAAGCGGGCGGCATCAACGCCTCCCATACCCACCCGGTCGGACGATCTAACGTCGCGATGCCGACCTGCAACCTGGCGCGCAGGTCAGAAGCAGCGGCGCAGTCCGCCGGGCTCGCAGAGCAGCGGGTAATCGGTGACCGGAATCGGCAGCGGATGCGCGAACGACAAGCTGAGGGGAGCCACGACCATGCCGGGCTGGTCGTGGCACTCACCGCCGTGCAGGACCTTCACCTGCCCGACCAACGAATACGGGTCGAATCGGTAGATCGTCTGTTGCGGGGCGGTGCTGCCGTCGGGGCAGGTACGACCGGCCGGGTCGTCCTTCACGAATTGCCACTGGTTGTTGACGACCACGGCCTCGGCGGTGCCTTGGCGATCGGGCGTGACCTTCAGCCGGCAGGCGATCGGGAGCAGCAGGGGTTCGCGCAGGTCGCCGACGGTCGGCACGCAGATCGGATAGATCGACCACGTGGTGGACGCCTGTCCGTCGATGTTGACGTTGTAGAAACCCTCCGGCACACCCGGCGGGTTGACGTCGCCTTGCCCGTGGGCGGGTCCGGCGAATCCCAGGACCGCGGCGATGCCGAGCAGAGCCACCGCAAGCCCGCGGATGAACTTCACCATGCGCACCCTTCAGTCACGTCGAATCCCGTCGAGTATTCCAGGGTGCGGACGGGTCCATAAGCCCTTTGCCCCGCCCGGGCGTTTCAGGCACCACGGCCAAGGGGTAGAAAAGTCAATGGTGATGGTGGGAAGACGACTGGCGGTGCTGGTCGTTGCCGTCGTGCTCGCGGGCCTGACGGCGTGCTCGACCGGCGAGCGAGTCGACCTCGGCGGCGAGTCGTCGGGCAATCTCATCGCCGCCATAGCCGGTGAACCCGACCAGCTCGACCCGCAGAAGACCAGCGCCTACTTCTCGTTCGAAGTGCTCGAGAACGTCTTCGACACCCTCGTCGAGCCCGACGCCAACCTCGAGATGAAGCCGGCCCTGGCCGAATCGTGGACCGTCAGCCCCGATCAGCTCAGCTGGACCTTCCACCTGCGGCCCGGCGTCACCTTCCACGACGGCAGCCCGTTCACCGCGGACGACGTCGTGTACTCGTATCGACGCATCATCGACGAGCAGCTGACCAACGTCGACAAGTTCAGTGCCGTCGCCGATGTCAGTGCACCCGCCGCCGATACCGTCGTCATTCGGCTGACGCAGCCGACCCCGAACCTGTTGACGAACATCGGCGGCTTCAAGGGCATGGCCATCGTGCAACGCCGAAACGTCGAGAGCGGTGAGATCGCCACGCATCCGATCGGCACCGGCCCGTTCGCGTTCGCCGGCCAGAAGAGCGGGGATTCCATCACGCTCAAGGCGAATCCGTCGTACTGGGGTGGCGCGCCGAAGGTATCGGGCGTGACGTTCCGGTTCATCTCCGAACCGACGACGGCGCTGTCGGCGCTGCAGGCCGGCGAGATCGACTGGACCGATTCGATCCCGCCGCAGCGCGTGGCGCAGTTGCGAAACGACGACTCGATGCACCTCGCGGTCACCGCGAGCAACGACTACTGGTACCTCGCGCTCAACGAGGCCCGCGAGCCGTGGAACGACGTACGGGTGCGGCAGGCCATCGCCTACGGCATCGACCGGGCGGCCATCGTGGCCGTCACCAGCTACGGAACCGCAGCAGCGAATCAGCTGGCGATACCCGAAGGCAATCCCTGGTATACCGACTACCACCGCTACAGCTACGACATCGACAAGGCCAAGGGGCTCCTGCAGGAGGCCGGGGTGACGGGTGGCGATCTCGACATGCTGGTCACCAGCGAGTATCCGGAGACTGTGACGGCCGCACAGGTCATCGCGGACAACCTTGCGCCACTTGGTATCACGGTCAACATCCGCACCGTCGACTTCGCAACCTGGCTGGCCGAACAGAACGCAGGCCGTTTCGACATGCTGATGATGGGCTGGCTGGGCAATATCGACCCCGACGACTTCTACTACGCGCAGCATCACACAGACGGCACCAGCAATGCACAGAAGTTCTCCAACGCCGAGGTTGACCGACTCCTCGACGCCGGCAGGGTGGAGATGAATCACCAAGCGCGCGTTGATCTTTACCGACGGGCGGCCACGATCATCGCCGACCAGGTGAGCTACATCTACCTCTACAACCCGGCGGTGATCCAGGCGTGGACCACCGCGCTGTCCGGATTCGAGTCTCGTCGCGACGGCGCGGTCCGGTTCCGCAACGCCAGTCTCGATCCGGACCAGACACAGTGACCCGCCTGGTGACTCACCCGATCGCGCGTTTTCTGGCGCGCAGGCTGCTGTACTCGGCGGTGGTATTGATCGGCGTGCTCGTCGTGGTGTTCGCCCTCGTGCACCTCGTACCGGGAGATCCGGTGCGCATCGCGTTAGGCACGCGCTACAGCCCCGAGGCGTATGAAGCGCTGCGGTCGGCCAGCGGGCTCGACAAGCCGATCGTCGAACAGTTCCTCGGCTATATCGGCTCGGCGCTCACCGGCGACCTCGGCGTCAGTTTCCGCAACGGCGATCCGGTGACGGTGATTCTGCTCGAACGCCTACCGGCGACGGTGTCACTGGCCGTGGTCGGCATTCTCCTCGCCCTGCTGATCGCCCTGCCCGCCGGCATCTGGGCGGCCTTGCACGAGGGCCGGATAAGCGATGCGATCATCAGGGTGACCAGCCAGTTCGGGGTCTCGGTCCCCGACTTCTGGATGGGCATTCTGCTCATCGCCCTCTTCGCGTCGACGCTCGGTTGGCTTCCGACGTCGGGGTATCGACCGCTGCTCGACGATCCGGGCGGCTGGTTGCGCCACGTCGTGTTGCCCGCGCTGACGGTGGGCCTCGTCGCAGGGGCCATCATGACGCGCTACGTGCGTTCGGCGGTGCTGGAAGTCGCGTCGATGGGCTACGTGCGGACCGCGCGGTCGAAGGGACTCTCACCGCGGGTCGTGACGTTCCGGCACACCGTCCGCAACGCACTCATTCCGGTGCTGACCATCACCGGTATCCAGCTCGCGACGATCCTGGGAGGTGTCATCGTCGTCGAGGTGGTGTTCGCCTGGCCCGGTCTCGGCCGCCTCGTCTACAACGCCGTTGCAGCGCGGGACTATCCGGTCATCCAGGGTGCCGTATTGCTCATCGCCGCGCTGTTCCTGCTCATCAACCTGATCGTGGACGTGCTGTATGCCGTCGTCGACCCGAGGATCCGGCTGTCATGACGACATCGACCGAAGCCAGCACCAGGGTGTCCTCGTGGCGCCTACTGCTGGGCAATCCCGTCACCCTCGTCAGTGCAGCGATACTGGTCGCCATTGTGGGAATCGCGCTCACCGCGAATTGGATTGCGCCCTACGGCGTGAACGACGTCAATGTGCCCGACGCACTGCAACATCCCAGCGGCGCACATTGGCTCGGCACCGACGAGCTGGGCCGCGACGTCGGATCCCGCGTGCTCGTCGCGACACAGGCGTCACTGCGCGTCGCGGTGATCAGTGTGGCCATTGCGGCCGTCGTCGGCGTGGCGATCGGCGTGCTGTCGGGGTATCGCGGCGGATGGCTCGACACCGTGCTGATGCGGGTCGTCGACGTGATGTTCGCGTTTCCGGTGCTGCTGCTCGCCCTGGCGGTGGTGGCGGTCCTGGGGCCCGGCATGACGACGACGATCCTCGCCATCGCCATCGTGTACACGCCGATCTTCGCCCGTATCACCCGGGCGAGCACGCTGAGTGTGCGTGTGGAACCGTATGTTTCGGTCTCACGCACGATCGGCACCGGCCACCTCTACATCCTCGGTCGGCACATCCTGCCGAACATCGCCGGACCGGTGGTGGTGCAGACCTCACTGTCGTTGGCGTTCGCGATCCTCGCGGAGGCCGCGCTGTCGTTCCTGGGCCTTGGCATCCAGCCGCCGCAGCCGTCGCTGGGACGAATGATCTTCGACTCTCAGGGCTTCGTGACGATGGCATGGTGGATGGCGGTGTTCCCCGGTGCGGCGATTTTCGTCACGGTGCTGGCGTTCAACCTGCTGGGCGACGGCCTGCGTGATGTGTTGGATCCCAAGCAGCGCACCATGATCGAGGCGCGGAGAGAACGGTGAGCAACCCGGTTCTGGATGTGCGCGACCTTCGGGTGCGCATCGGCAGACGCGAGATCGTGCACGGCGTCTCGTTTGACGTCGAGCGCGAGCAGACTCTGGGCATCGTCGGCGAATCAGGATCCGGCAAGACGATGACCGTGCTGGCGGCAACGGGACTGTTGGACGCTCCCGGTGCCACGGTCAGCGGCAGCAGCACGCTCGCCGGTTCCTCCGGCGACACCCAGCTGGTCGGCGCGTCGGCCCGAGTCCTTCGCAGCGTTCACGGCGGTCGGATCGGCTTCGTCTTCCAGGATCCGGGGACCTCGCTCAACCCGTTGTTGACCATCGAGCGCCAAATCACCGAATCCCTTGAGACCCACCGCCGGATGACGCGAAGGCAGGCCCGCGACCGGGCATCCGAACTCCTCGAAGCGGTGGGCCTACCCGACCCCGAGACACGTCTGCAC
>CAZOIX010000202.1:0-6878 GCA_964579685.1 uncultured Mycobacterium sp. | reverse complement strand
GTACGGTGCAGATGTCGAACTCGTCAATTCGACTGCGCTCGATGATTACCACATCAACGTTCCCCTCACGAGCCACGCCGATTCGTGGTGCGGCTCAGCCACTGCTCAAGCGACGCCCACGCAGGCGGCGGTTTTCCTCCCAGGCCGTCCTGCTGGCATCAAGTGGGCCGCCGACTGTGGCCAGCTATGCGTGAAGTTCAGCCGCGCGGATCTGGAACTCGAACTCGAAGGCTTGCTTGGAAGACCTGCGATTAGACCGTTGAATATCACGCATAGCATGAACCTGACGGCGGACAGCAGCCGGGCCTGGCTTGCGCTGCTATCGATACTGTACCGAGAGGTCTCTCGCCCTGAGAGCATCGTGCAACATCCGATGACCGGGCGACATTTCGAACACTTGCTTATGCATGGGTTTCTACTCGCCCAACCCCATTACCAGGCCATGGCGCTCGCCGCCGCCGACCAACAAGCGGCGCCGCCGCCCAAAGTGCTGAGGACAGCACTCGACCTGATTGAGGAGCATCCCGAACGGAGTTGGACGACAACCGATCTTGCGCGCGAGGTTGGTCTCGGTGTCCGCGCTCTTCAAGAGAGCTTCAGGCGGCACGTCGGGGTTCCCCCGCTCACGTATCTGCGCGAAGTCCGGCTAATCCGTGCGCACGCAGAACTGGCGGCGTCGTCCGAGGGTGCCGTCACTGTTGCTCGCGTAGCGATGAAGTGGGGCTTTGGTCATTTGGGTCGCTTCAGCGCGGACTATCGGCGCAAGTTCGGCGTCACTCCCCAACATACTTTGCGCGCGAGCTGAATTCGCCTTGGCGCAGCGCCATCGAACGGCGTCAGCGGCTAGGCCAGGAATCCGTCGACGGTCTTGATGATCTGGTAGGCGACTCGCAGCGTGGGCACATCCATGGCCAGTTCTTCAGCGGCGGCGACGTAAGGGCCCAGCATGAAGTCGACCTCTGTCTTACGTCGTCGCAGAACATCCTCGTACATCGAGGGGTGGCCCGTGTTGCCCTTCTCGCGCATTACTTTGCCCTGTCCGATGACAAACTTGATCGCCTCGTCCGTCGGAAGGGCGTCGAGTTCCTTGAGACGGGATAGAGGCGCAAAGAAGTTCATCGGCTCGTAACCCTTCGCGCGGTAGACCGCGAGAAGGTCCTTCGCCAGCGCGACGAAGTACATCGCTCCCTCAGGCACCTCCATGCCCTCGAAGACCGAGGCGCCAGGGATTGCGCCCAGCGCGGTGACCGACCACGCGGCCGCCAGCGCGATCTGCGCGAGCTTTTCCCACTCGACCTGCTCTATGTTGCCCACCGCCATTGCAGGAAGGCCGGCGTTAGTGAAGGCAGTCGTCAGGTCGTCGACGCGCGCACTGCATGAGCCGTCAAGTTCCCCAAAGTAAGCGGTCACCTCAGCTGTTAGGTGATTGCGTACGAGGCCCGGTTCGAGCAAGGTACCGCCCTCGATCGTGGAGGCTCCGATCACCCGGTCCGGCCCAAGCCACCCGGCGAGAGTCGCATCTTTCTCGACGGTGTTCTGCACCGACAACGCGCTGCTCACGACATCGCGCAGCCTGTCAGCCTCTGCCAGCGCCTGCGCCGTATCTTTGCCTTTCACCGCCAACACTAGGTAATCGAAGTGTCCACTGGCCTTGGCGGTCTGGTCGACCGCTGTCAAGTTGTCGGTGATCACCAGGTCGCCCCGGCGGCCGGTGATTCGGAGGCCGTCGCGGGTGATCGCCTCGGTGTGCGCCGGCCTACCGACCAGGGTGACATCCACGCCAGTGTTCGCCAAATAGCCGCCCAGGACCGAACCGAGCCCGCCCGCGCCGAGGATCAAGACGCGCATCAAATGGCCTCCGCGGCCGTCAGTTTCTCCTGCAGAACTTCGCGCTCCGGAGCAGACAGCCGGGCTTTGACGGGCGGCCGTACCGGGCCGGCACGAAGCCCCAACAGCTCGAACCACGCCTTCAGATAAGGCATCGCCGCGACGTAGGAACCCGTTGCCGCGATGCGGCCGATGAGCACCTCTTCGTACACCTGGCGGATTGCGTCCAGCTTCGCCGACACAGGCAGTGCCCCCGCCAGTTCACCAGCGAAGGCAAGGTCGGTGTAGTGGTGCAGTTCCTGCCGCCGTTTCCCGTACAGGATCAGGGAGAGCTCCCCATAAAGCACCCGACCCCCGAAGAGCGCAGCATCATGCGCCCAATAGCGCTCATTCGGTTCGCTGATGACAAGGCGGTCCCCGAAGCGGCGGCGTAATGCGATGCTGTCGGTCCAACTCAAAGTGCCATTCTTGATCCCGATGACGTTGGAGTGCTCGGCGATGCGAGCGACGGCGTCGTGGGTGTACACGAAACTGGATACCGGCGTCCGGTAGAGCACTAGCGCCAGCTCGGTGGCAGGCGCCACGAAGTCGAAGTAGTCTACGACGTCGTCGTCGGTCTTGAGCTGAACCGATGGGTTCATTATCTCGGCGCCGGTGAAGCCCAGAGACGCCACGAAGCGTAATCTTTCGACCGCCTGGTACGCCGACGAGTCCAGAATGATCGTAAACAAGGGAAGGCGGCCGGCGGTGGCGTCAGCGACTACCTCGTGGTAGCGCTGCCATTCGGCCAGTGTCATGTTCCATCCCTCAGCGAAAAAGCCGCCTACGACGAGGCCAGTGCAACCCATCTCCACAAACGCGTCGATGTTCTGCCGCAGACCGTCCTCGTCCAGCTCGTAATTGTCGGTGAGGGGCGTGACAGGACACATATAGAAGCCTCGAAGGTTCTCGGTGGCCCACGCCCTAGCATCGGATCCGAGCGGTGTCGTGATGGTCATCTTGTATGCGGTTCCTTCGGCGGTAGTTCGGCAGTTTGAGGGTTTGAGGCGGACCGACTGGCCTATTCCTCCGCTTAATGTTCGAAACTGACGGAGGGCGTTGGCTCTCTGCCGAACATTGCCGGGGAGAATCGTGGACGTCTATCCCGTAAGCGCTGCGTAGACTCCGATTCGCGCCCAACCTGTAGCACTTCGACCTTCTTGGAGATGCACCGATTCGATGCAAATCAGCGAGTCGACAGTGGTTCTGCACGTGATACATGCCTGCCAATTTCGGGCCCCCTTCCGCTGAGTGAAATTCATCGGTTCGCCAGTCTCGAAGTCGTAGGTACCGTAGGCGCCGTGACAGCGTTGATCGACAGCAATCCCGACGGCGCCCTGGCGAGTCAGCAGGCGATCGGCGCTGAGATCGCGATCAAGTTCGGTCGCCAGCGTGATTGGGATCAGCACGTCACATCCATTTCAGTTTTGGTTCGTGTGACACCAAATTCTCAGTGGCACCCCTTGCGCATCGATCGAAGAGCCGTGGCGAGCTTGATCCTCGCTGCGCCGTCGGCCGCTGCTGGTGGGATCCCGTCCATTTTCGATCAGTGGGACGAGGCAGCGGTCGGCCCGCCGACAGACTGCCACACTGATGAAATTGCTTGCGAGTAACTCGATGCACGAAAAGCGCCCTTGCCGTGACAAATTCGACGCTTCGGTACCCACTCCACGCAGGGTGAAGACGGTCAAAAAGGGATCGGCGTCCGGTCTCCTGCCCCGTTTGACACTAGGTATCGTTGCAGTACTTGGCGTGCAAGCACTACTGATACCGCCAGCCGCGCACGGCGACAACAAGCGACTCAATGACGGCGTGGTAGCCAATGTTTACACCATTCAACGCCAGGCGGGCTGCCCGAACGACATCATCATTAGTCCGACCCTCCAGCTCGCTGCCCAGTGGCACGCGCGCGATGCGCTGGCCAACCGCAACGTCGACGGCGACATTGGATCGGATGGTTCCACGCCCCAGGTGCGGGCGGAAGCCGCGGGATTCAGCGGCGTGGTGTCTGAAACCGTTGCGATAAATCCAGCACTCGCGTTGAGCGGCATCGAGCTGATCAACCAGTGGTATTACGACCCGGTCGATTTTGCGGTCATGTCTGACTGTGCAAACACCCGGATCGGGGTGTGGTCAGAGAATTCCATCGACCGGACAGTTGTAGTTGCGGTGTACGGCAAGCCCCAATGAGTCAAGAAGCAAGTCAGCGCCCAGACTATGCGGACTGCTCAACGCTTCCTGACAAGCCCCGCAAAGTGGTTCCCAGTGCATGACGCCGCGAGGCCGCGAAACGCACCTTCACTCCGATGGCGGCATCTATGTCCCTAAGCAGGGTCATTTCATACGAGGCTCCGCCGTCGGCAATCGCGACGGGCGATAACGCACTCAGCAGAACCAGAGCTGATCCAGCCCAACTCAAGCCGCGCCCACGAATGCTGACGGGTGCATCCCCCTGCAATGACAATTACACGTTTCTGCGGTTATCGAACGATGAATCCCATTGGCACCGCATTGTTCCACCGGGTGTCATCTTTTCCAGCAAGCCAACAATTCTGTGGACTCAACGAAGAAATACACGAAGGAGCCCGTTCAATGACGCTATCCCGTGACGAGATAGATGAATTCTCGGAGAGTATGGCACGAGCAGCAGGCCGCGACAGCCAGCACGTGGGGGAGGAGCACCTTGTCGTTAGCTCCGACGACGCGCATTGGATCCAGACTGGAAGCCCATCTCAGATTGGGCTGCTCCTACGAATACCTGCTCGCTCGGTAGAGTTTTTTCTGCAGAAAATTCCCGGGGGCGAGGGCAGTGACCTCCATCGACACGTGCATGAGTCGGTTCACTTCGTGCGACATGGCTCGGGTTGGTCGGAGATTGGCGATCAACGCGTCCGGTGGAGCGCGGGCGACTTCGTGTATACGCCGCCGTGGATCTGGCATCGCCACTATGCCGACGAGGGGCATGACGTGGAGATGATCGTCATCGAGAATTCCCGCCTACTGGCTGCGCTGGACGCCACCCAGAGGGAAAGCATGGGCAACACTAGCTTCGCCGACGCCTTCGGCGAGAAGTAGCGATTCGCTCCTCAGCGGATCGGAGCTGCGCACATCCGCTCGCGCGTCGACCTCGCCGGGCGAAGGAACAAACCCCGAAAACCTCGGCTACGCACATCTTTGGACGGCTTCGCCAATCATTGTGAAGGACGTCATGGCGTTCGTTTCGCGTTTCCGGAGGCGGATTTCGAAGGCCGGCAATGGTGCAATGCCCTAGGGCCGCTTCGAGCATGGCCAGGTGATCGCGCTTCAATTTCGCGGTTCGCTGGCAAGGCAACGGTGGGAGCGGATGATTTCGTCCGGTGGCAGCCGGTCAGTGTCAGGCACAACTAGGCTGTTTAGGGCGGCCGAATCCTGTTGTGCCGCAATAGTAAAGTCAGCATGGTGACGTCTCCGTCCCCACGGTTAATGTGGATAGGAGGTTTGCCTAATATTACCAAACATTGAAATTCATCTGTCTCAACTATATGGCCTCCATACGGTTAGAGGTTGGCCTAGCCTCAGACTGTGCGCCAAACGGCAGATGCTGATGCCTTCTCACCCTGGTCGACGCGTGAGACTGAGCTGCTCGAGGTCGCGTTGCAGCTCCTGGAAGCGCGGGAATATGACGGGCTGACGGTCGACGCGTGCCACCCTCCGTGCCAGCAAGGCCACTATCTACCCGCGCTGGACCACCTCGACGGTGTTCGCCCCAATAACCGTAAGCGTCCGCCAGGTCGCGGACGTAATCGACACCGGAACGCTGTGGGGTTATCTTCTGGCTTGGCGCACGGGAATGCGTGCGCACCCACGTCGAAACTCTGCCACGGGTATCTACTACCGAGGTATGTAGTCTTGCGCTCAATCATCGTCGGCTGGCCAACAAGCGACCGCACCGTTCAGATTCTCGACGACATAGTCGTCCCACCCTGAATCCGTGGAACGGGTTGAGACCCAGTCGCTGGGCTACCTTCTGCACCGCTTAACTTCGGCGCTGCGTAACGAGGTGACCGCCACGGTGCTCTCGCCGTTGGGTGTCTCCTTCCCTCAGTACCTATGCATGCGCTTGTTGTCGCAATCGCCCGGCATGTCCAATGCGCAATTGGCGCGCACTATCAACGTTTCCCCACAGGCGATGAACAGGGTGGTGCGGGAATTGCAGAAGCGCAGTTTAGTGGTACAGGCCACCATGGCGCCGTCTGGGCGATCACTTCCCATGGAGCTTTCGATTGAGGGCGCCGAGTTGCTCAACCGCACCAACTCCGGTGTGCGTGCGGCCGAATGTCGTGTTCTCGCCGAGTTCGCCGAGCAGGACCGGCATGAACTGCTGAAGCTACTCGCCATGCTCGGCCAGCGATAACCACCCTGAAATATTTACCGGCCTATCCGCGAGTGGTTACCTTGTAGCGGTGCCGCGGCCGGGCCGACGTTCTCGCGCCCAGCGCACCGGCGGAGGATCGCTTACGGAGGTAGGTTCCCTTGCCTGCCGCCGTCGCCGACCTTCTGCCGTATTCGGAATCGGAACCAGTGTGCTGACCAAACTTATGCAAACCCTATCGGAGGTACCGACAAACCTTGTGCGCCGACCGAGGGCCTCGTGATGTGCGCCGCCACCATTCGTTAGAAGCACCGTGGGTGACGCCGCCAACCGCAGAGCCCCGTCTGCCAAGCAGTGAAGTGATCTCGTCGAAGACGGAGTGGCGCTACGCCCGAGACCGTGCTCAGCAAGGCCGTGGCAGGCGGTGCCCCGGGCCCTGTCGAGCAGAAGCCACGTACCGGTGCATCGAGCAAGCTTGGTGATGTTCACCCCCCGGATAGGACCAACGCCCTGACATTGACCTACTGATCACCGAATGCCGCGGCAACGGCGCTGTTGAAATACCAGGGCGAGTATGGAGTTTGGCGTTTCCCCTCCGCTACCACGGGTGTCGCTTGCCAGGGTGATGGGACCACCTGATTGCCAGGGGGATGGGACCACC
>CAZOIX010000201.1:0-6881 GCA_964579685.1 uncultured Mycobacterium sp. | reverse complement strand
TTTGATCGAAGCCCTCGTAGTTGCCGTTGCCGTCGATGACGACCCACGTCGCCACTCCGCTGGTGACGATGTTGAGTTCCCACGCGCTGGGATGCCAGTGTGGCTCGCGAATTCCACCGGGCTGCAGCGTAAGCAGCAGCAGACTGGCCTCCTGCCCCTTCAGGATCGGGAAAACGTCTTCGTTGGCTTGCTGGAACCAGCCGCCGTCATGCTCGCTGCGGGGCTGCGCGCCGAGACGAAACAGGTGCGATTGCGAGGTGATCGTCTCGGCGGGAATGCGGGGGTCGCCGAAGCGCGCGGCATCGTCAGCAGGAGCAGTCATCGGTGGCGCTTCCTTCTCAGTGCTGTTGCCGGAACCGCTGGAGATGAGGCGGTCGACGCCCACGCCGGTCGCGGCACCGGCGCCCGCCAGAGCCGCTCCACCCAGGACTTTGCGGCGATTCACCGTCACGTCCGGGAGCCTAGCCACGGTGAAGCGCCGAGGCGTCGACTTTGGGATCGGTAGCCAACTCCGCGGTCTGTACTGGACCGCAATGGCGACGTCACTGGGGCGCGCCCGACGAAGGAGAACGATCATCAACCGATTGTCGACGCTCGCGACCGCGGTGGCAGTGTCCGCCGGTCTGGGGCTGGCCGGATTGGGGCTGGCTACGTCATCGGCCCAGGGCCCGAGCTATCAAGGTGGAAACTGCCCGGCCGGCGTGACATGCACCCACTGGTTCCCCGGCGAACCCGCGCCTCCCGGCGGCCAAGTACGGACGTGGGACTGGAACGTCCCGCACGACTGGTACTGGAACTCCGAGGGCATCGTGGACGTCACGACCAACACCATGTACCCGTGGTCCGGCTCGCCGCATCCCGCTGCGCCGCCACCCGCCCCGGTCGGCACACCTCCCCCTCCGCTGACACCGCCACCGGGCATGCCGTTCTGCAGTCCGCGCGGGTCGCTGATCATCATTCCGCCGATCTGCGACGAGATCGGCTACGACTGGCCGCCAGGCTCGCTGCGTTAGCAGCCTGCGCGGGACGGATCCGCCAAGGGGCCCGGGCTAATTCGTGACCGTGGGGCTCCCGCCGACCGTCACTCGTGGCGTCGCACGGCCCGGTTGATTCTGCGCGAAGGAGAAGCAGATGCCATAGTTCCCGGCGGTACAGGGCACGCCGTTGATCGTCGTGACCGGGCCCCCGGACTGATTCGTCGGCACACCATTGGCGTCGACGGGCGGATACGGCACAGGCTCGGCAACGGCGGCGGGTGCCGAGGCGATCGCGGCGGCGAGTAATCCACCCAGGATCGCTCCGCGTAACCACATACCTCCACCGTACGCCCGTTCCCGCCGTCGATAGCCGACATCGCGGCTTGTTCTCCGCCTCAGTTTATCTGTCCAACTGTTCAGATGATGTGATAAGTTGCCCATGCGGGCCGGCCGCGAGCAACGTCGATGCAGCACATCACGTTCCGACTTGCCGTCCGGCAGGGTACGGCCGGCCCGCGTACGTACCCTGCGGCCCAACGGGAATAGGCACTGCGGCGCGGTTTGAGGGCCGAAAGACCCTTCTGGAGCAGGACGGCGACGGCGGACCTTGGGGGTCATGACTGCCGAGACGACCGGGCGCTCACTCGCCGGCGAGAGCGCTCGGCGGTCGGGAGGTCAGACCCCGAGACGCGACATCTCCCGACCCCTTCAGGGGATCGGGGGGTTGTTCGTGATGTCGGCCGACGCGGTGAAGTTCCTGTTTCACCGCCCCTTTCAGGGTCGGGAGTTCGTGGACCAATCGTGGTTCATCGTCCGCGTCTCACTGGTGCCCACACTGTTGGTGGCGATCCCGTTCACGGTTCTGGTCAGCTTCACGCTGAACATCCTGCTGCGGGAACTGGGCGCGGCCGACCTCAGCGGTGCGGGCGCGGCCTTCGGCGCGGTCACGCAGATCGGCCCGCTGGTGACCGTGCTGATCGTCGCAGGCGCCGGCGCCACGTCGATGTGTGCCGATCTGGGCTCACGCACCATCCGCGACGAGATCGCCGCGCTCGAGGTCCTGGGCATAAACCCCGTTCAGAGGTTGGTGACGCCGCGCATGCTTGCCTCGGGGTTGGTGGCGGTGTTGCTCAACGGCCTTGTCTGCACCATCGGCATCGTCGGCGGGTACGTCTTCTCGGTGTTCGTTCAGGACGTCAACCCAGGTGCGTTCGCATCCGGCATCACCGTGCTGACCGGAGTGCCCGAACTGATCATCTCGGGTGTCAAGGCCGGACTGTTCGGCCTGATTGCCGGCCTGGTCGCGTGCTATCGGGGATTGACGATCGTCGGCGGCGGAGCGCAGGCCGTCGGCAACGCCGTCAACGAAACCGTCGTCTTTGCGTTCATGGCGCTGTTCGTCGTAAACGTCGTCGTCACCGCAATCGGTGTCCAATTGACGTCCGGCTGAAGGGATGCCGTGACGCTACATGCCGCCCACGTTGGAGTCAGACGTGAACTCCACCGTCCCGTCACAGGCCTGGTCCGATTAGGCGACCAGGCGGCGTTCTTCGGCAAGGCGCTCGCCGGGGTGCCCTACGCGATGACCAGCTACCGGCGTGACATCATCCGCCAAATCGCCGAAATCAGCATGGGCGTAGGAACTTTGGCGATGATCGGTGGCACCGTTGCGATCGTGGGATTTCTGACCCTGGCGACCGGTGGGACGCTGGCGGTCCAGGGGCACAGCTCCCTGGGCGACATCGGGATCGAAGCATTGACGGGGTTCCTGTCGGCGTTCATCAACGTCCGCATCTCCGCGCCGGTGGTCGCCGGGATAGGTCTGGCGGCCACCTTCGGTGCGGGCGTCACCGCTCAGCTGGGAGCCATGCGGATCAACCAGGAAATCGATGCGCTCGAGGCCATGGCCATCCGACCGATCTCCTTCCTGGTCAGCACCAGAATCGTCGCAGGCATGATCGCCATCACGCCCCTGTACGCCATCGCCATCATCCTGTCTTTCGTCGCAAGCCGCTTCACCACCGTGACACTCCTCGGCCAGTCGCCGGGTCTGTACGACCACTACTTCTCGACCTTCCTGAACCCGGTGGACCTGATGTGGTCGTTCGTCCAGGCGATTGCCATGGCCATCACCATCCTGTTGGTGCACACCTACTTTGGGTACCACGCGACCGGCGGGCCGGCCGGTGTCGGCGTGGCGACCGGAAACGCGGTGCGTGCGTCGCTCATCGCCGTGGTATCGGTGACCTTGCTCGTCTCGCTGGCGATCTACGGCTCAACGGGTAACTTCAACCTGGCGGGGTGAAAGCAGTGCAGTTAGAACCTTTGAGTCACAACTCATTTGACGAACAAGAAATGTTCAAGTGGGATCCGGAGTTCACCGAAGTGGCAGCCAAGGTGGTCGGCCCGTTGATCAAGCGCTGGTTCCGGTCCGAAGTTCGCGGACTCGACCTGTTCCCACGGATCGGGCCCGCATTGATCGTGTGTAATCACTCCGGCGGTGTGCTGACTCCTGATGTCCTCGTATTCGGCCCGGACTTCTACGACCACTTCGGATACGACCGGCCCCTCTACACGCTCGCCCACTACGGCGTGTTCTTCACACCGTTGGCGGGATGGTTGGGCCGCGTCGGCGTCATCCACGCCAATCGGCAGAATGCCTCGCAGGCGCTGCATTCCGGTGCGGTCGTGCTGGTCTTCCCGGGCGGAGATTACGACTCCTTCCGGCCGACGTCCTCCCAGAACATCATCGACTTCAACGGTCGCAAAGGCTACGTCCGGGCAGCCATTGAGGCGCGGGTGCCGATCGTGCCGATGGTGTCGATCGGAGGCCAGGAAACGCAACTGTTCTTGACGCGCGGCAATCGACTGGCGAAAAGCCTGGGCCTGAAGCGCATCCGAATGGAAATACTCCCACTCGCGATGGGTGTTCCATTCGGCCTCACCAGTTTCTTCCCAGCTAATCTGCCACTGCCGTCGAAGATCGTGACGGAGATACTCGAGCCGATCGACGTCATCGCCCGGTTCGGAGAAGAACCGGACACCGGGGACGTCGACGCGTTCGTGCGAGCCGAGATGCAGACCGCGCTGGACCGACTGGCCGGCGCACGCAGATTCCCCGTCATCGGCTGATCCGGCGAGCAGCGGTGGGCTCAGGACAGTGGCGCGAGCCCTGATCTGACGAGATCGACACAGGCCGCGGTGGTCTCATCGAGGTCGCCCGTGCAGCCGTTGCGACCCCAGTTCTCCACCGCCGTCACAAGCGCTGCAGCCAACGTCGCCCCTGCGACCTCGGCGAGCAGGTCGATCTGCGGCGTGCCTGCGTACCGCGTGGCGACGAAGTTCGTGATCACCCCGGCAAATGACGCCTGCACCACGCGCAGATGAGCGGCGATCCGCTCGGCGCTGATCAATTCCGTTCGGGCTCGTGCGGCCTGGCGGACCACCTCGAGGTCGTGCGGGAAGCTGGCGATGGCAGCCAGCACCGCGTCGAAGACCGACTCCGAGTCGGGCCGTCGAGCCAACGCGTCGGCCAACCATTCGACCTGAGTCTCGTAATCCTGGAAGAGCACGGCTTCCTTGGTGGGGAAGTGCCGGAAGAAGGTGCGCTCGGTAACGCCGGCCGCGCGGGCCAGTTCGGTCACCGTGACGTTCGAGAAGCCCTTGGTGGCGAAGCTCGCCAGCGCGGCCTGCCGCAGCGCCTCGCGCGTCGACAGCCGCCGCAGCTCATGCAGGTTCGGCGAGGCAGTCATGACGCGGCGATCGTAACCCACCCTTGCGCAATTACGTCAGTACTGACATATTTTGTGTCAGTACTGACGCAATCGACGGGAGATGCCATGAGCGACTACGACGCGATCGTCGTCGGCGCGGGCCACAATGGGCTCACCGCCGCCGCGCTCCTGCAACAAGCGGGGATGCGCACCGTGTGTCTGGAATCCAACACCTACGCAGGCGGAATGGCGGCGACCGTTGAGCTCATCGACGGGTTCCGCTACGAGATCGCCGGCTCGGTGCAGTTCCCCATGCCGCCGCTGATCGCCAAAGAACTCGGGCTCGATGCACTTCCCACCGTCGATTCCGAAGTGATGTCGGTCAATCTCGGAGACGACGGCGACGAGGCAATGATCTTCTATCGCGACCCGATGCAGTTCATGACGCACCTCACCGAGAAGCATGGGGTCGACGCCGTCACCGGCATGGCCGGACTGATCGGGTGGAGTCAGGGTCCGTCAAAGGCGCTCGGCCGGTTCGACGTTCGTACGCCGCCGAAAACGATCGACGAGATGTATGCCTGTGCTGCCAACGAGGCCGAGCGCCAGGCCATCCACGAAGTCCTGTTCGGCACCGCGATGGACGCCATCGACCGATTCCTTCCCGACCGGCAGAAACACGCCGTGATGCGGGGCATGCTGGCGTTTCTGGCCATCAACTCCACCTACCGCGGTCCCTACACCCCCGGCAGCGCAACATGTTTGGCCTTCGCCCTCGCCGTACCCGACGAGACCACGGCGATGATGACGAAGCTCAAGGGTGGGATCGGGGCGCTCTGCGACCACCTCCTCGAGTTGTTCGTGTCCAGTGGCGGCGACGTCAGATACCGGGCCAGGGTCGACAAGATTCTCGTGGCAGAAGACCGCGTTGCCGGCGTGCGTTTGCGCGACGGATCCGAAATCACGGCACCGGTGGTGATTTCGAACCTCTCACCTGACCACACGCTGGTCGACCTGGTCGGCGCCGAGCACCTGCCCACCGATCTGGTCGCACGACTGGGCGGGCGCGACCATCGTGCGTCGTTCGTGCAGCTGCACTTCGCACTCGACGGTCTGCCGGAGTTCGCCCCGCCATACGAGTTCCTCAACGAGCCCGGTATGCAGGGGTCCATCGGAATCTTCAACTCGCCGGAGGAGCAACAGCGCCAGTGGGACGAATGCCGCCGCGGGGTCGTACCCGACAACCCGTCGATGGGCATGCAGATCCCGTCGGTGCACGACCCCGACATGGCGCCGCCCGGCAAGCACGCGGCCAGCGCGTACGCCTATGCGTTCCCCGTGGAAACCAGCCGTGACCAGCACGGCCACCTCAAGAACGAGATGGCGGAGAAGGTCATCGACAAGATCACCCGCTACGCCCCGAACTTCCGCGACATCCTGATCCGGCACATCACCTTCGCCCCGTACCACATGCAAACCATGTTCGCCGCACCGTCGGGCGACTTCTGCCATGGGCTGCTGCACCCCGACCTGATGGGGCCGAATCGACCAGGGCCCAAGGGCTTTCTCGATATGCCGATCCCGATCGATGGGCTCTACCTCGGCGGCGCCGGATGCCACGGCGGCCCGGGTATCACGTTCATTCCGGGATACAACGCCGGTCACCAGGTCCTCGACGATCGCACCTAGGCGCGGGTAGCCGGCACCCTGTCACAAAATCGGGCCCCGCCCGGTCGTAACGGTATATCCACCGACAGCGACCGAAGGAGCCACCAATGACCAGCACCGGCTGGCAAACCGCGTTGACCGTGCTTCAGGAAGCCACCCCACCCGACGTGGCCGCGGGTTCTCACGCGATGACCGTCGTGGTCGAGTTCGGTCCGGGCGACCCGGGCACCCCGCCGCACCGGCACAGCGGACCGGCATTCGGCTACGTGCTGGAGGGTGAGATGCTGTTCGAACTCGAGGGTGAACCACCCCGCGTCGTCAAGGCCGGTGAGACCTTCTGGGAACCCGGCGGTGACCCGATCCACTACTCCGACGGCAACGCCCGCGACGACGTCAAGGTCCGCTTCCTCGTCACAATGCTGTGCGCGCCCGGTCAGCAGATGCTCACCCTGGTCGACGAAGACGAACTTCTCGCGCGCCGGGATCGACGCGTCCCTGCTGTCACCGCCTGAGCGGCAAGGAG
>CAZOIX010000200.1:0-6881 GCA_964579685.1 uncultured Mycobacterium sp. | reverse complement strand
CCTCCGAGCTGCAACTGGCCTGCCTTGATGCGCTCCATGCGACGCAGAACCTTTCGTCGCTGGTCCTCGTCGGCGATGTCGAGCAGTCCATCTACTCGTTTCAAGGGGCGAGTGCCGCGCGCTGCCAGGCGCTGGCCCGCGATCGCGGTCTGAGCACTCTGAACCTCACCGAGAATCATCGGTCCTCACAAAACCTTTGCGATATCGCGGTCAACTTTTGCAACCGCGCCCATCCAGATAAGGCAGTCGGCGCGAACGCCGACTGCACAATCTCGCCGGAGGTAGTTCTCTACCCCGCCGCCAACCCCGCTCTGGCGATGGACATCTACCGCGAGCGACTCGCTGAGCACGGCATCGCGACGGCCGATGCTGTTGTCCTCGCGAGAAATTGGACGGTCGTAGAGGAACTGAACGGCCAGCGAACACTCTTCGGACCGACAGATCGGCAATACATCGTTGGTAAGCTCGCCGCTCACCTTGCCGCTGGCACCCTCACCGCCCATGATGTCAGGACAGCGCAACGGCTTCTGGCTTATTGCGCTTGGGACGACACCACAATCGCGAGTTTCGACGAGGAGCGGCGCCGCGAACTCAGAGACGCCGCTTACTCGCTGCTAAAGCTGCTACCACCCCTGGAGGGTGACCTGCGCTCATGGCTGGTGACGGCCCGAAGTGCCGTCCAGGACGTTGCTGTGACACTGACCGCGCAGGTCAAGCACACCGCAGGACGGGCCATCACGGCGGCGCCAACATACGCCAATTACCAGGCTCTCGATGTCTTCTCACCGTCATGCGATGACTTGCAGGCACGAACTGTCCACTCCTTCAAGGGCGAGGACAGCGACGCAGTCATGGTCGTGATCCGACGTCCCTACGCCAACGATCCGACCTCGCAAATGGAGTTGTGGGAAGCCGCCGTTGCGGGCACCGACGTCGATCCAGCACAGGAAGAAGAACGCCGCGTCCTGTTTGTGGCGCTCACGCGGGCGAAGAGATATTGCCTCGTGGCACTTCCCAACAACCAACGAGGACGAGCAGTGCTGGAGGCGTGCGATGCGTTGGGATTTCAGCCGGTACGCACCAACTAGCTGGCGTCCTCCGTAACGGTTTCATCCGCAGCTTGCCGGCCCAGGGCTGCGAACCTGCGGCAAGGTCGCCAGACCCGCGGTCTCCTGAACGCGATTCGTCGGTTGCGATGCGATGATCGCTACCATGCAGCACAACCTCGAGCAGCTTGGTCCGTATGGGTTCGAGGACCTCGCCGGGGCGTTAGCGATAGCGCGGTTCGGCCCACATGTTCAGGTTCTGGGCCCAGGCCGCGATGGTGGTCGTGACATGTACACCAACTCGCCTCTCATCTGGTCGGGCTCCGATACGGGGCCCGGTGAGGTCTGGCAGGGCTACACCGTTTTCCAGGTGAAGCACAAAGCACGAGTTGAATCTGAACCCCGCCGCAACGCCGAATGGCTGTGGAACCGCATACGAAAAGAACTCGAGGAGTGGGCCGATCCTGAATCGAACCGGGAAAAGGTTCCGAACTATTTCGTCGTGATTACAAACGTCTCCCTGACACCGACGCCGGGCTCTGGTGGCGAAGCGATTGTCAACAATAACATCACCAACTTCATCGCCTCTTTCGATGACGACAGCCGTGACGTGAGCGAGGCGGCCCGACGGCAACGGCTGGCCCGCAGGGTACGGCTTGGCCGCATCCGGCAGTGGCGAATCTGGGATGGAACTCAGATCGATGCCTTGCTCACGGTCCACGATGGAGTCCGTCGAGCGTTCAAAGGATTTCTCACCGCGCCGGATGTCTTCGCCTCACTAGCCCAATTCACCGACAAGTTGCCGCTGGACGAGCTCGGTCCTGGATTGCACCGACATGCACGCACCGCGTTGATCGGGGAACGCGCAATCTATTTCGATGAGGCCGGATCCGGCGATACTGCTGGAACTCCGATCGATCAGGTTGCTGTTGATCTGCCCATCACACCGGGACCCGACGGTCAGATGCGCACCGTGGTGAGATACGTGCTGGAACGCGCGGAGCACGTCTTGCGGCCGTCGTTAACGATGATCGACGGTCCCCGGCATATCGTGATCGCCGGCGGCCCCGGCAACGGCAAGACGACAATGTCTAAGTTCCTGGTGCAAGTTTATCGTGCCGCACTGCTGGAAGGCGACCCGGAGCTCGGTTCTGAGCACCGCGCGGCCGTGCAGGGCACACGGGAGACATTGCGGCTGCTCGGGCGCCCAGGCTTACCGACTCATCGCCGTTGGCCGATGCGAATCGACCTCGCCGAGTACGCGAAAGAGGAGGGTTTGAGCGAAGATTCCACCCTTCTCCGTTGGATCGCGCACAAGGTCACGAAACGGTCGAATGTCGGCAGCGTCAGCGCTGGTGCGCTGATGTCCTGGATGAGGCAGTGGCCATGGCTTCTTGTCCTCGACGGTCTAGACGAGGTGACGGAACCCCAAACGCGCAAGCGGCTGATCAGTCAGATCACCGAATTCGTGTCCGATGCTGAAAGTGACAACTGCGACGTACTTGCGGTTGTCACGACAAGGCCCATGGGGTACGTGGAAAATATCGCCCCCCATCACTTCGGTCGCATCGACCTTGCACGACTCAGCACCGCCGAGGCCCTCGCCTACGGAATCAAAGCCACTCAGGTACGCCTGAAGAACGATGTGGACAAAACGGAGCGTGTGACCGCAGATCTGCGTCGGGCTGCTGAGAACGAAGCACTGCGAAATCTCATGCAGACGCCGCTGCAAGTACTCATCATGACGATAATCGTCGAGGGAGCTGGCCGACTGTCGCCCGACCGTTACAGCCTCTTCTACGGCTACTACGACACCGTGTTTCGTCGAGAGCGCAGCAAGCCGATACCGTTCGCGCGGTTACTGCAGGAGCACGGCGCCCACATACTCGACCTCCACCAGCGAGTCGGCTTCGAACTGCAAAAGTCGAGCGAAACGTCTGCTGGTGCTACCGCGGCAATCACCATCGACGACCTTAAGGCGATAGCGTGGAATATCCTCAAAGAAGCAGGCTTTGAGCCGTCCACCACTGATGCCACTCTGCTGGAGACCATAGTCATCGCCGCCACACACCGTCTCGTATTGCTTGCACCGCATGGCGACGATGGCCTGGGATTCGACGTCAGGTCCCTGCAAGAACTCATGGCTGCGCGATTTCTCGCAACGGGAGACTTAGCAGCGGTCATGGCGCGATTACGTGTTGCCGCACCCAGTCCACACTGGCGAAACGTATGGCTCTTTACTGCGGGGCAACTGTTTTCCGAACCCCAGCCACATCGGCACGAACGACTCGTTTCACTGGTCGAAACGATCGATGACGACGCCGAGGACAGGCTCGGTGCGGTATGTCCGATCGGACCAGCGCTCGCTCTTGATCTTGTCGATGACGGTATGGCACGCGCTCAACCGCGATTCTTTGGTCGATTGTTGAGAAGAGGATTTCAGCTGCTCAATATGCCTGCACCCGCAGATCCCATCACGGTGGCACGCGCTCTCATACGGGCAGCCGACATCTCGGATCAGACCCGCGGCCTCGTGGCGGATGCTCTGCGAGCGGGACTGGCAGCCGACGACGTTTCCCGTGCGACAACGCTGAAGATTCAAGAATGCCTGGTGCCGGCAGCGGGTGAAGCAGGTGTCGGCCGAAGGGCCAAGGGCCTGAACACTATTCGCGGAAAGCGGCCACGTCCTGCACCACCGCCCGATCAGGACTCCTGGCAAGACTATGGGGAGATCCTAGAGCAGCTTGCCCCATCGGAACCAACTTTGGAAGGAATTCTCCGCGACGCCGACCGCGCAATCCGCGGCCTTCGGACGGTCGACGATGCCTACAAGGCAGCACCAGCGATCGAGCTCGCTTTACGCGATCGTGAACTCGCCTCCATCTTGGAGATGGCCGTGGCGCAGATCGCCAGAGCTAACCCCCGCCTAGTGGCGTTGATGCGGGATGAGGTGCTGCCGTCGATCTTCCGGGCACCTATCGGTGAACGGCTGTCAGCGCCCAGATGACCGTTGACTGTGCATTCCGGACCGCAACGAGCGGGTGGCTTCCATACGCTCTGTCGTTGCCGCCGACTCCTACAATCGCGGCTGCCCGAAGTGTGACGCAGGGACAGGCGTCGATGCCGGTATCTAGGCAAAGGACGCCCGAGCGTGATAAAACTGGCGACACGAGTATCGGCGCGATCCGCCACCAAACTCTGATGATGCTGGCGCATGAGATCGTCGACCCGAAACCAACGGGCGGGTGCACGTCGACCACGCCTTTATCGTGGCCGGCGGCGAGATCACCACGCGCATGCAATTGACTGGACAACACGCCGGACGCCACTAGCCTAGGCGGAGGCCGATCATGTTCAGGGGCCCAAGCCAAACCCGGTCCTCCCTTTAGAGGCAAGCGTGCCCTTTTCCTACAGGCGCATTCCCCGGCGAGCGCGACCATGGGCCACCGTTGAAAACGAAGATGGTTCTGAAACTCCCCGGCACTACACGGGCGCCGCTCGACACTGCGAATAACGACTCGCGACACATCATGGATAACCGCTGATATCCACGAATCCGGGCGCCTCCGCTCCCCAGTATCAGTGGGTCGGCACGCCGCCAATGAAAGGCAAGGCAGTACGTCTACCGCGTCTCCCCGGTCACGGTAGACAACGAGTGTGACCGCCTCTGTCGGAATGCTATTCGGCGGCCCAGGGCTGAGCCAGGGTATGAATTCGATACGTGTGCCATTCTCCGAACTTGTACTTCGGGTCGAATCATGTTGTCGACCAGAATGTTCCGACCCTCGTGGATAATCTCTATTATCCATGATAAATTCGGGCGTTTTCATCTAATGAATCAGCCGGGGCCGCTTCCACCCGGGGACGGTCTTGTTCCCGACAACCACGTAGCGAAACGTCTCTATATCGCCCAGCTCAACCGTGTTTCCGATGTCAGAGAAGCATTTGCGAGACACGGCGGAGATCGCTAACAGACCATCCCGACTGCAGGGGTCAGAACATCACGCCGGGACAGCAATCTTCAGCGAGTCCAGTGCGCCGGAACTCAATCGAGCAAGCTCGGCGGCCTCGTTTCCATCGAGGGCGACCGCCAGAATCGCCGCCATCCGCCGGTTTGTCTGTTGTTCCACAGCGGCATAGAGATCAGCTTTGTCCGCCCCGTTGGCGAACGGTTCCGGCCAGCCGAACATCGCCGCGTAATCGTGCCCTTTGTTGAGCATGTGCGCCTCGACGGGCGAAATGCCGGAATTGGTGAGGATGCTGAAATGCACGCCGGCCCGCAACTCTCGGAGGATGAACATCACCTGCATCGCCCGCGCCGGAGCGTCGTTGGCCAAAGGCATTCTGCGCCAGCCGGCGTATAAGGGCAGGCCTGCGTCTGGTGTCACCGCGGTGATCTTTTCCCCCAGCACCGCAAGGCGGTCCAGCCCCTGCGCACCTGCCAGGTACTTGCGGGCGAAGCCCGCTGTTTGGTCCCAGTAGAGCTTGGCCGCTTCGGCCGCAGGGCGGACAGCGATGCCTTCCTCCCATAGGGAGCAGAGGAGGTTCGGCTCGAAGATCACAAATACCGAGCTGACCGCGACTCCAGTGGCCTCACCGAGCACACCGCCGCGGCCTGCGACGTATCCCGAAAACGGGTTCTCGTACCCGGCTGCCACGCTTTCAGCGAAAGTCTCGGGATGCAACATGAACAAAGTGATGGCTTGCCCGATCGGGGCGCCCGCAGCCGTGGCGGCTTCCAGCATCTCGTTGTGGCCGATCACATTTCCCTCCGTAGCGGTTTCCGAATCAAAAACTTGGAGAATTCTCCGTGCCGGAGTCAGCCGACCCCGACGGGGACGTTGGCATCGGGAGTCGGTGCGGGCGGAACTCCCTCTTCGCTTTGCCGGCGGAGTTGCTTTCTGGTCACGTAGCCGATGTAGATGCCGAAGATGGCGACGGCTGTGCCGACGGCGGTAAGCAGGGGCGCGAAGACAACAAGCGGCGGCCAGTTGGTGTCGACGATGACGTAGTTGGGTTGTTGGCGTTCCAGGGCGGGAATGACGTCATCGCGGAAGTAGTCTCTGATGAGTGGCACGGTGCGAGCCGGGGTGCCGTCGAAGCGGGTCAGGCCTTCGGTGCCCGGTACCTCGGCCCAGCCGTCGGTGACGAGCTTCAAACTGGTGAACAATTGGTATGTCTGGGGGAAGTCGGTCCGCAGGGTGTCGTACATCTGCTCGTTTGAGATGTTTGATTGGTTGGCGAGGTATTCCATCAACCTCGTCGCATCGGCGGTGGAGGCTGAGAACGGTACGCCGTCGAGCAGGTTGGCGGTGTGGGGGAAATCCAGGTGGACCAGTTCTCGTACGTCCTGCACCGGGATACCGACCTCGTCGGCCACATGGTCGAGCAGCTTGGGGTATTGCTCGGTGACGCCGCCGTCGGGCAGCACCGCTGGCCCGAGGGCGTTGACGAAGACACTGATGAATTCGATTCCTGCCCGGTCCCCGACGATGCGGTCTTTGGCGAAAACCGATCTGGTGTCGTTGAGTAGGTGGTGTCCGCCGATCAGTCGGGGGAACAGGTTCAGCGCCAGTACCAATCCGACGATCGCAAGGCCGACGACTGAGACGACCACCCATGCGAATCTGGTCGGATTCCGCGGCACCCGTCGCCATGTCAGGACGATCATGGTGGTGCCGAACACGATGACGATGAGGCCCAAGGCCAGCAGCAGCGGCGCAAGGAAACCGACGCCACCCCGAACACCGAGGGGGCGGAAGTTGGCTTGCTGACGCTCAACGGGCGCGACGACTTCTTCACTGAGATATGTGCGCAGTTCGGGCATCGTCCGCA
>CAZOIX010000199.1:3668-6929 GCA_964579685.1 uncultured Mycobacterium sp. | reverse complement strand
AACACCCAGCTAAACAGACAATTCGACACAACTTGATACCGCCGATATCCAGTGGTCGCTGTCGCGGTTCGACGACTGGCTGAACCGAACGCTGGAAGAGTGCGCGCGCAATGCCGGCGAGGACGTGGAAACCTACGTCGCACGCGCGGTGGCATCACAGATGGTCTCCGACCAACGGCGCACCGAGGCGATTTCGCTCAAGGAACTGCTCGCCCACCTCTCCGATTCAGGGGTGCTCGAAGCTGACGCCATGCCCGATGTGATAAGCGTGATTGCCGACCCCGAGCGGCTGCGCGCCGTCAGGGCCACCGGGCTGCTCGACAGCCCTGTCGAGGAGACCTACGACCGCATCACGCGGGCAGCGGCCGACGCGCTGGACGCCCCGTCCTCGGCCATATCCCTGATCGATATCGACCGGCAATTCTTCAAGAGCAGCCTGGGAATGGGCGATACGTCGGACCCCGAGAATCGACAAGCACCGCTCGACCAGTCCATCTGCCAGTACACCGTCGCCGACGGCCACGCCCTCGTTCTCGAAGACGCGCGAAGCGACCCGGTGTTCATGAAGCATCCGGTGGTCCGCAGCGGGGCCGTCGTCGCCTACCTCGGCATCCCTCTGATCGATCACGACGGGCATGCCGTCGGCACGCTGTGTGTATTCGACGACAGGCCGCGACGCTGGAGCACCGGCCACCTCCAGGTGCTGAGTGACCTGGCGCAGCTCGCCACGGAGCGAATTTTCGGGCCCGCCCCCGGCGCTGCTCCGAGCCGCTAGCGATGGTGTCACCAGCTAACAACGGGATACCGATCTTCTTGGTAACGTATTAACTGATCTTTGACACGGCCGCGTATTTGCCTGCCTGACAGGCAGCGGGACACTTAAGATCAGTTGCCACTTGTTACCTCCCAGGGATTGATGCGTGCAGCTTGAAGCGAAGGTGATGACCCACTCGCCTAGTAGCCGACCCACCAAGCCGCGACTGCGGGTGGTACCGGTCCGCCACGACGTGCCGACGCCGCCGCGCTTTGTCGAAATCATCCGCGTTGACCCGGGTTACTCGCTCGTCACCTTGCTGATCGATGTCATCTGGGCCTCCATGGCGGTATTGATGGCTCAGTTGTCATTCCCGGGCACGCTCGACCAGGAGCGCAACGTCGCCCTGTATTCATGGCTTTTCGTACCGACGGTGATTGCCGTGATGGCCATCCGCGGGCTGTACCGGCAGAAGCTCAACCACAGCTTTCTCGACGAGTTCGCACCGGTGGAGACGTCGATCGCCGTCGGGGCCCTGGCGACGATACCCATCATTCTGTACCTGGTCCCTCGTCTCCCCACCGGCGAGGTTCTTGTCCCCTACGTGCGCCCCAGCGAGATGGTGCTGCGGATCTGGCTGTTTGCGGCGGTTTTCATCCCAGCGCTTCGCCTGTTCCGGTCGGGGCTGAACAGGTATTTTCGCCGGCGGTTCGATGTCGGTGTGCCCGCGCTGATCGTCGGCTCCGGTCCGGTTGCCCACCAGCTCATCGCCCGAATGCGTCAGGTGCGGGAGTACGGTCTCTACCCGGCCGGTCTGATCGACGATATGCGGCCCAGCGACGCGGAGACATTCGACGTGCCCTACCTGGGTACCACGGGCAATCTCGAGAGCGCCGTGAAAGCCACGCGTGCCGAGGAGCTGATCTTCGCTCCGTCATCGTTGCCCGACGAACAGTTGGCCAAGACCGCCCAGCAAGCGCAGCAACTCGGCATGCGGGTGCGCGTCGTGCCGCGGCTGATGGACGCCGTCGGCACCAACACCGCCATCGAGCACCTGGGTGGCGTACCGCTGATGGTGCTCAACCGCGTCGACCCGAAAGGGTGGCAGTTCTTCGTCAAGCACGTCTTCGACCGGACAGCCGCCCTGCTCGGCCTGGTGCTCATCTCGCCGCTGCTCATCGTGCTTGCGCTCGCCGTCAAGCTCAGTTCGCCCGGACCGATCCTCTTCAGTCAGGAGCGGATCGGACGCGATGGCAAGGTGTTCGGCTGCCTGAAGTTCCGCAGCATGCGTTCCGAGGATCCCGCCAGGGCGGAATTCGAATTGCAGAAAGGCGCGGCGCCCGGAGGTGTGGAGGGCGAGGATCGGCGCACCTGGATCGGCAAGGTCATGCGCAGGGCGTCGCTGGACGAACTGCCTCAGCTGGTCAACGTATTGCGCGGTGAAATGAGCCTGGTCGGCCCGCGTCCCGAGCGGCCGGAGTTCGTCGAGCTGTTCGAGATGCACGTCCGCCGCTATGGTCAACGGCACCGGGTGAAGGCAGGCATGACCGGCTGGGCCCAGGTGCACGGCCTTCGCGGGCAAACCTCGATCGCCGACCGCGCCGAATGGGACAACTACTACATCGACAACTGGTCGCTGCTCCTGGACTTCAAGATTCTGCTGCTGACCGTGTTGGCGGTGCTGCGCCCCACGGAAGACTGATCCCGCGGCAGGTCGGATGCCATCCGCTAATGGCATTTTCCTCATTTTCCCCCTGCATTGAATCCAAGTTTGGTCTACTTTTGCCAGAAACCGCTTGGGGGTTGCCGTGGGGAATGGACCAGCTCATGTGGGGTTGATTCCCGACGGATTGCGGCGGTGGGCGAAAGCCAATGGCACCACGCTGGGCGAGGCGTACCTCAAGGGCTCGGAGAAGGTCACCGAGATTCTGCTGACGCTGCAGCGCAGTGGTGTGCAGACCGTATCGGTGTACAACCTCAGTCGTGCGAATCTCGGGCGACAGAAAGCCGAGCTGGATGCCGTATACGCAGCGTCGATGCAATTCCTCACCACCCTGATTCCCGATCGATTCGATCGTTCCGTGTGCAGTGTGCGGTTGCACGGCGACCGGAATGCGTTGCCCGACAAATACGTCGCGGCCGCAGAGGACCTGGAAGCGGCGATGGTCGGCAGCGATTTCCGGATCAACATTCTCGCCGCGTACGACGCCAACGACGAGCTGCGCATCGCACACGAGCGCGCCCTGCGGGACGGCTGCGCCATCAGCGCGGCATTCGACATTCCAAGCGTGGATCTGATCATCAGAACCACTCCCGAGCCTCTGCTGTCCGGATTTCTACCACTGCAGAGCCAATACGCCCAGTTGATCTTCCTGTCGACGCCGCTCAACGACCTGACCACAAAGGACATCGAGGATCTCATCGCTGCCTACCGGCGCTTTCCGCAGCTGAAGGGCCGGTAGAACAGCTATGGAATCAGGCAATCCGCTGATCATCGGCGCCGGACC
>CAZOIX010000199.1:0-3658 GCA_964579685.1 uncultured Mycobacterium sp. | reverse complement strand
TCTCACCGCTGCCCTCGAGCTGACGAAGAGGGGAATCACGCCGCGCATCTATGAGGCGTCGGCAGACGTCGGCGGCCTGGCTCGCACGCCGACCGACGGCGAGTGGCGCATCGACCCGGGCGGTCACCGATTCTTCACACAGAGTGAAGACATATCAGCCCTGTGGAGGTCACTGCTTCCCGCCGACCAATGGATCTCCGAGCGACGGCATTCGGCGATGCTCGTCAACGGTGAGTACGTGCGCTACCCCCTGGTGGGCCGCGATCTTCTCATAAAGACGGGGCTTCGGAGCGGACTGCAGGGCTTTGGCAGTCTCCTATGGTCCAAGATAGGGCGCGGGATGAGTCCCGGCAAAGACTCGGAGACCTTCCACGACTGGGGCATAAGACAATTCGGCCGCTACTGGTACAACCTCTTCTTCGAGGGCTATGTCCGAAAGACGTGGCTCTCCGATCCCGACAAGCTGTCAAGTGATTGGGCGAGTCAGCGAATCAAGCCGATCGACTGGCGTTCGCCACGCAAGCCCGACCTCATGGTCCACGACGTCTTCCGATATCCCAGACACGGACCCGGCCAGCTCTGGGAAGCCGCGGCCGCCGCGTTGGCGGACGCCGGAGTGGTCCCTGCCCTGAACGCCAACGTGACCGCCATTCGCAAGGTCGGTGGTTCCTGGACGATCGAACTCCAGGGTGGGGAGACGGTATCAGGGGACGCGGTGTTCTCGAGCATGCCGCTGCGTCTGCTCATCGAGACGCTGGAACCCCAGCCGCCCAAGCACATTCGATCCGTCGCCGCGACACTCAAACACCGTTCTGTGGTCGTTGTCGCCATCGCCCTCAGCAAACGCTACGACATTCCCTATCACTGGGTGTACACGCCCGGCAAGAACTTTCGCGTTGGCCGGATTCAGAACTACGGAATGTGGTCGAAAGATCTCGCTCCAGAAGGCTTCAGCGGCACACACCTTGGCCTCGAGTATTTCACCCTTCCTGGCGACGATCTGTGGGTGAAGAGCAGTGAAAGCCTGGGCGCCATAGTCGAACAGGACCTGCGCGAGCTCGGGCTCGGCGACTCCGCGCTCGAACACGTGATGATCGTGCGATCGCAGTACGCCTACCCGATCTATGACCCGGCGCGGGAACGAAACGTCGCCACCATCCGTAACTATCTGCGCCAGAACCACCCGTCTATTCACCCCATCGGGCGCAACGGCATGCATCACTACAACAACCAAGACCATTCGATGCTGAGTGCCATGCACAGCGTCGCCAAATACTGCGGCGAGGATGTCGATCCGTGGCAGGTCAACACCGATCGCAGCTACCACGAATCCAAGCTGACCAAGTCTTAGCCGCGACGCCTTCGGTGAATGGCCAGGGCCACGCCGCAGGCACCGATCACCACGCCCACACCTGCGGCGATCCACCACACGGGGTTGGCGCCGCCGTCTTTGGCCGCCTCGGGGGGTGCCGCTGTCTGGGTATCGATACTCACCGGATCGCTGCCCGGCAGTGAGATCACCGCAGTCGCGTCCAGCGTCGTCCATCGACGCACGTCACCGTCGAGCCAGGACAGAAGCGAATCGAGTTGCGCTGGCGCGTTTTCCGACGTCGCGAAGAGCACAGTCCTGTCGCCGCTGCGGCCGACCTGAAGAGACGCGAACGGCGTCGTGGGGTCGAGCGTCAGTGTGGCTGGCTTTCCCCCACCGACACGTTGCACTTCGACCGTCCCGTCTGCAGAACTCCGCACCGGTGGAACCACCCGCTCGTCATCCCAGCCATTGGCCGATATCAGGACGGCAGGAGTACCGCTGTCGATCGCCGTGGCCAGTGGCACCACCGCGGTGTCGATGCGTGAGCCACTGAGCCGTTGCAGCCCCTCCATGATCGAGACGGCGCGAGCGGTGTCGTCGAACGACTCGGGTTCGACACCGACCGCCACCTTCGGCATCAGCGCCTGAGGAATCGACTGGAATCCGAGCGGGTCCGGAGGATCTGCGGGGGTGCTGTCGATGGTTGTGTCGCCGTCGATCTTCAGTGTCACCGGCTGAAACTCACCGCATCGTCCTGTGTTGCCTGCGATGTCGACGGTGACGGAAAGGCTTGTGTAGCGCTGGAGTTCGGACTGCGCAACGCTGATCGTTCGATCGATCTTACCGCTGGAGTCGGCCGTCCACTGGTCGATCGTTTCGCCGCCGGCCGACACGATCACCTGCCCGCCGACGGTGGACGGCAATGGCGTGTAGGAACCCTTCAGGTGCACATGGACGTCGTGCACCGGTCTTCCGATCCGGGTTTGATCGATGCCGATGACCACCTGTGGCTTGAACGCGGTGGCGGTCACGCCGGGCTGGCCGAGGTCGCGGATCGTGGCCTCGTCGACCGGTTGCTCGGGTGGTGAATCGATCGGCCCGGTAACCACTTTGACCGACAGCGCCAATCGCACCAGTTCGCTGTTGAGCAACCGCACCTGGTCGGCGAGTTCGTCGGCCGACCCGGTGATCTGGAGCGCGGGCACGCCGCCTTGTCCGCTCTGCAGCGAGACCGCGGCATCCGTTCCCTCACGAATGACGATATTGCGCTCCAACGGCGCCGACGGCGGCACCGGCTCGTCGTCACGCAACGGTGCGATGTCGACGCCGGTGTTCTGCTTGCCATATCGATTGACGACCGCCGTTGTGACCTGCACCGCCGCATCCGATTCCGCAACCGACGGTTTCGGCGGGACGAAGATGGTCAGGTTCTGCAGCACCGGCGGAAGGAAGTCGGACACCCTGGTGGGTGCCGTCTCCTTGCCGGTGTAGTCGATTGCGGCGTCGGTGAGTTGGAGTGGAACCGTCGGGTCGTACAGGCAGTCACCCTCTTCGGGCAGCAGTCTGCTGCGCACAGTGAACGTGACCGAATCGTCGACGACACGCGCGCCGGTCAACGGAATCGAGAGCGGCGTACTCTCCGCCATCAGCAGCTCGATACGCGACAGTGTCCTCTTGTCCTGGGTGACGATGAGAGTTCCGCCCTGCACATATGGCGGCAATTCGACATCGGCAGTCAGGGCGCCTGGTGTCAACCCCTTGGGCACGGGGACGGTGATCGTCTGCGTCCCCTGCAGACCGTAGAGCGAGACGTCACCGTCGACACCGAGCGACGTCAGGCTCAGTGTCGGTGCGTCCGCCACCTGCCCGGCATCACCGGGAGCCGCGGCCACCTGGGGTGGACCGAAACCAGCCGACAGGACAGCAAATACGGCCACGCTCGCGGTCACGAGCGTCGCCTTTTTCAGAACGCGCGCAAGGGAAGCCCCCATGAGCCGAACGTATAACGATGGGCGTGGATCGACAAACGCGGTTGATGCGAAAAACCCCCGACACGCCGTGTGTGCGGGGGCTTTCCTCTTGCGGTCCGGCCTATTTCGCCTTCTCGAGAATCTCGACGAGACGCCAGCGCTTGGTCGCCGACAGCGGCCGAGTCTCCATCAGCGAGACCCGGTCGCCGATACCGGCATCGCCCTGCTCGTCGTGCGCCTTGACCTTCTTGGTGGTCCGGATGATCTTGCCGTAGAGCGGGTGCTGGACCCGCGACTCGAGTTCGACCACGATGGTCTTGTCCATCTTGTCGCTGACGACGTAACCGATCGCGGTCTTGCGGCGGCCGCGCGGCTT
>CAZOIX010000198.1:0-6934 GCA_964579685.1 uncultured Mycobacterium sp. | reverse complement strand
ACCATGAAGCTGGCGATGCGGCAGCTGCGCATCGGCTGGCTGCGAGAGCGGTTCTTCCTGCTGGGCATGATGGCCGCCAAGCCCATCCCCCAGGAGATCGTCGAGGCATGGACAAATCCCGGCCTCGCCGACGTCGCGATCCGTCGCGACGTGCTGAAATATGCACGCACCAGGTTCGACGACTCCGATCTGGTGCGGGCCACCAACCGGCTCGGCGGATTCCACGGGGACGTGCTGGTGCTGTGGAGCCGCAATCGCGTGATGCCCAGCGCACATGCCGAGGCGCTTGCCGAATTGACCGGCGGCACAATACGTTACGTCGACGACGCCAAGGTGCTGATCATGCTCGACCAACCCGAACGGACGGCCCGCGAGCTCGGGGCCTTCCTGACGAGCCCGGTTCAGTCCTCGTCGAGCTGAGACGCGACGTCGTCCGGAATGTCCATGTTGGTGAAAACGTCCTGCACGTCGTCGCTGTCTTCGAGTGCATCGACCAGCTTGAGCACCTTGCGCGCCCCATCGAGGTCGACCGGCACCGTCACCGACGGCTGGAAGCTGGCTTCTGCCGACTCGTAGTCGATGCCCGCATCCTGCAGCGCGGTGCGCACCGACACCAGATCGGTCGGCTCGCAGATGATCTCGAAGCTGTCGTCAAGATCGTTGATCTCCTCGGCGCCGGCCTCCAGGACCGCGGCAAGCACGTCGTCCTCGGTCAGTCCGTTCTTCTCCAGGGTGACCAGCCCCTTGCGGGAGAACAGATAGGACACCGAACCCGGGTCGGCCATGTTGCCGCCGTTGCGGGTCATCGCGACCCGGACCTCGCCTGCGGCGCGGTTGCGATTGTCGGTCAGGCACTCGATCAGCACCGCGACGCCGTTGGGGCCGTAGCCCTCGTAGGTGATGTTCTGATACTCGGCGCCGCCGGCTTCCTCACCGGCCCCACGTTTCCGGGCCCGTTCGATGTTGTCGTTGGGTACCGACGACTTCTTGGCCTTCTGGATCGCGTCGTAGAGCGTCGGGTTTCCCGCCGGGTCGCCGCCGCCGACTCGCGCGGCCACTTCGACGTTCTTGATCAGCTTCGCGAAGTTCTTGCCGCGGCGTGCGTCGATGACGGCCTTCTTGTGCTTCGTGGTCGCCCACTTGGAATGGCCGCTCATACGTGTACTACTCACTTCCTACAAGTCGTGCTCAACGTCCGACCGACGAGTCTACGTGGACGTTTGTCCCCTACCGAACCGCGGCGGGCGGCGTGATCGCGACGATGCGGTAGTCGACGCCGGCCGGCCAGCCGAGGTTGGCCTGCAGAGTCAGTTGAATCCAGGTCGGTGCGCCGGAGGGATCGTCGACGAAGGTCGCGCCCGCGTTGACGATGGCGTTCGACTCGCCGCCGGTGCCACGGAGAGTCACCGAAGCGCTGAGCACCGCATTGCCGAGCGCCCCGCGGTCATACGGCAGGCTGTCCGGAACGAAGAACGCCGCCTCGAACGCGCTTCGGCGCAATCCCCGCGGCGCGTTCGGCGAGCGATGCAGGGTCAGTCCGGAGAGGACGGGCTTTCCGTCGAACCAGGCCGCGCCCACGTACTCGGTGCGCCTGGCCTCGCCGCCGTCCGGCAGCCGCACCATGGTGTCGATGCGCGGTTGCGGCTCGAGTTCGACCATCGTCACGACAGTTCCCCCTCGATGTAGTGCTGCAGATTCGGAGCGACAGCGGCGACGAGTTCGTCGTCGGTCATCGATGCGACCGGTTCGATCTTCCAGACGAATCGCATCATCGCCAAGCCCATCATCTGCGAGGAAACGAGGCCGCTGCGCTTCAGGCGATCCCGCTCGTCGACGCCGAGTTGGGAGACTCCCATGAGGCTGCTCTCGACGACTCTGCGCAGCTTCTCACGCGTGGCCTCGTCGTGCGCCGCGGTCAGCAGCACCGCGCGCAGCACGGGCCCGATCTCCTCGTCGGCCCACGCCCCCAGCATCAGCCGCAACAACGCCTCGCCGAGTTCGTCGACCGGGCTCGTCCATGTGGTGGCGACACTTTCCAGCCAGCGCGCGGGCGGGTTCGTGGAGGCATCGAGCAGGGCCTCCTTGGAACCGAAGTAGTGGTAGACGAGCGCCGGGTCGACGTCGGCGGCACGTGCCACGGCCCGCATCGTGGTGCCGGCCCACCCGTGCCGGGCGAATTCGTCGCGCGCGGAGGCGAGGATGCGCGCGGACAGGACTCCCCGTTCGTCGCGCGGCCCGGGCGGTGTGGTCTTCGGCACGACGAGCAGCCTATCAAAAGTTTCACGTTGCGTTGAGACTAGTTTCAACGTAGCGTGAAACTCATGTCCACCGAACGCCCCCTCAACGGACCGCAGACCACCGGTCGCGAGTACCGGAACCTCAGCCGGCCGCAGTTCACGACCCGAAGCGACAACAACATCGCGGTAGCGATGCGTGACGGGGTCAACCTGTTCGCCGACGTCCACCGCCCTCATGCGGACGGCAGGTACCCGGCGCTGATCGCCGCATCGCCCTATCCCCGCCAGATGCAGGACTTCGGCGCCCCGGCCGGATTCATCGAGGCGGGCGCCACCGACTTCTGGGTGCCGCGGGGATATGTCCACGTCATCGCCAACGTCCGCGGGACGGCGGGGTCCGGCGGCACCTTCGGATTCTTCGATCCACAGGAGCGCCAGGACATGTACGACCTCGTCGAGTGGGTGGCCGCACAGCCGTGGTGCGACGGCAACGTCGGGATGATCGGTATCAGCTACTTCGCGATGACCCAGCTCGAAGCGGCCGTCGAACGGCCGCCGCACCTGAAGGCGATATTCCCCGTCGCGGTGACCGCAGACCTCTATGACGCGGCCAGCCATCACGGTCTGGCCAGCACGTCGTTCATCACGCCGTTCCTGTCGATGATGGGTCTGACATCGGATCGCAGCGACGGATTCTGGCGCCGCAACCCTGTCATCGCGACGGCCCGCAAGGTCCTCAATGCGCCTCCGCTGCATCGCAAGTTCGCGACCATGAACGGTGAGGCCGCGGTCACGATGATGCGTGCGTTGCTGAAACTTCCGCACAGCCCACATCCGTGGGATGACCTGTGGCTGGACACCATCGTGAAGCATCCCCTGCGCGACGACTGGTGGGAGGCGCGAAACCTGTTGCCACTGCTGGCGAACATCGACATACCCGTCTACCTGGGTTGCGATTGGGAGAACGTGCCGTTGCACCTGCCGTCGACGTTCACCGCATGGGAAGCCTTGGCGGACAACCCGAATGTACGGATGGCGCTGTTGGGCCGGTTCGGCCTCACCTGGCCCTGGGAGAGCCTTCACCACGAGGCGCTCGCATGGTACGACCACTGGCTCAAGGGCTACGACACCGGCATCACCGACGGTCCGCCGATCCGCTACGTGCTGCCCGGCGCCGACGGATGGCACACCGCCGACCAGTGGCCGCCCGCCGCAACATCATTCAAAGAATTCGCGCTTCGCGCGGATGGCGGGCTCGACATCGCAGAGGGCGCGCCCGGTGCTCGTGACTACTTGACCCTCGGCGCGGGGCTGAATCGCGTCAAGCCCAGCCCGATCGACCCTCCTTCGTTGCTCTCCTGGACCAGCGCGCCGCTGACCGAGACGATCGATGTCGTCGGCGATGTCGAGTTGCGCCTCGTCGCATCGGCCACCGCGTCCGACACGGCATGGCTGGCCACCCTCGAGCACCTCGCCGCCGACGGCACCACCAGTCAGGTGACCGCCGGCTGGCTGCGGGCGAGTCTGCGCGAGGTCGACGATGCCGCCAGCCGGACTGCGGCGCCCGTCCTGCCGTGCCGGACATTCGTACCCGTGCCCATCGGCGAGGATGTCGCGTATCGCATTCCGCTGGTGGCCAACGCCCGCCGCTACGCCGCAGGTGACCGCATTCGGCTCACGATCAATAGAGACTAACATGAACCGGCCACACCGGCGATCATGAATTTCCGGCACGCCAGCGTCGGTACGAGCAGCCTGAACACCGTCAGCTCATCGTCTCGCCTGGTGCTGCCGGTCCAGACCTGACGGGTGTTAGGTCGACCACACAAGGCTTCCCCACTGAACTTACTCCGGAGTAAGATCCGGGTATGTCGTTCGACCTCGAACTGTCGCCTGACCTCGTCCATATCCGCGACTGGGTGCACGAATTCGCCGCCGACGTGATCCGGCCGGCCGCCTCCGAATGGGACGAACGCGAAGAGACGCCGTGGCCGATCATCCAGGAGGCCGCAAAGGTCGGCGTCTACTCCATGGAGTTCTTCGCCGAGCAGGCCGGCGAGCCCTCCGGCCTGGGCATGCTCGTCGCCTTCGAGGAGATGTTCTGGGGCGACGCGGGTATCGCGCTGTCGATTCTGGGCACCGGCTTGGCGGCAGCATCGCTGGCGGGCGGCGGAACGCCCGAGCAGATGGCCGAATGGCTGCCGCAGATGTTCGGCACCGTCGACGATCCGAAGGTCGCGTCGTTCTGTTCGTCCGAACCGGGCGCCGGGTCGGACGTCGGCGCGATCCTCACGCGTGCGCGCTACGACGAGGCCACCGACGAATGGGTGCTCAACGGGACCAAGACGTGGGCGACCAACGGCGGTATCGCGGAGGTGCACATCGTCGTCGCCTCGGTGTATCCGGAACTGGGCAGCCGCGGCCAGGCGTCGTTCATCATCCCGCCGAACACCCCGGGCTTCCGGCAGGGCCAGAAGTTTCTCAAGCACGGCATCCGCGCCTCCCACACCGCTGAGGTGGTGCTGGAAGACGTCCGCATCCCGGGCCGGCTGATCGTCGGTGGCAGGGAGAAGTTCGAGGAGCGGATCGCACGGGTCCGGGAGGGCAAGAAAGCCGCGGGCCAGGCGGCGATGGCCACCTTCGAACGCACCCGCCCCACGGTCGGGGCGATGGCCGTCGGGGTGGCACGGGCGGCGTACGAGTACGCCCTCGATTACGCGTTGCAGCGGGAGCAGTTCGGCCGGAAGATCGGCGAATTCCAGGCCATCGCCTTCAAACTGGCGGACATGAAGGCGCGGGTGGACGCCGCCCGGCTGCTCGTCTGGCGGGCAGGCTGGATGGCGCGCAACGGCAAGGCGTTCGAGAATGCCGAAGGGTCGATGGCCAAACTGGTCGCCAGCGAAGCCGCCGTCTACGTCACCGACGAAGCGATCCAGATTCTCGGCGGCAACGGCTATACGCGTGAGTATCCGGTCGAACGGATGCACCGCGACGCCAAGATCTTCACCATTTTCGAGGGCACCAGCGAGATTCAGCGCCTGGTCATCGGCCGCGCGGTGACGGGTCTGCCCATCCGCTAATTGCGATTTCGGTGCGCAAACAGTCGCTGAGCGGTCGTTAGCGCACCGAAATCGCTCAGAGTAGGTCGACGAAGAGTTTGTGGATGCGGCGGTCGCCGGTCATCTCCGGGTGAAACGACGTCGCGAGCGTTTTCCCCTGCCGCACCGCGACGATGTGCCCGGCGGCCTCCCCAAGCACCTCGACGTCCGGGCCGACGCGCTCGACCCACGGTGCGCGGATGAAGACGGCGTGTACGGGCGTGTCGAGGCCCGTGAAATCGATATCGCCCTCGAACGAATCCACCTGGCGGCCAAAGGCATTGCGCCGCACCGTCATGTCGATCGCCTTCAACGGGATGGCGTCACGTCCGGCGGAGCCGGCGTCCAGGATCTCGGAGGCCAGCAGAATCATCCCCGCGCACGATCCGTAGGCGGGCATTCCTTGTGCCAACCGGGATCGAAGCGGTTCGAGCAACTCGAGTTCGGTAAGCAAGTGGCTCATCGTGGTGGACTCTCCGCCAGGAATCACCAGCGCATCGACGGCGTCGAGTTCGCGTAGCCGCCGAACGGTGGACGCCTCCGCGCCCGCCTCACGCAACGCGGCGAGATGCTCACGCGTGTCGCCCTGAAGCGCCAACACCCCGACATGCGGCGCGCTCACGGCGTGTAATCGCGCTTGTAGCGGGTGAGCCCTTCCTGCATCACGGCCGCGACCATCTCACCGTCGGAGTTGAAGATCTTGCCCTGGCACAACGAGCGACCGCCCGACGCCGACGGCGAGGACTGGTCGTAGAGGAGCCATTCGTCGGCCCTGAACTGGCGCATGAACCACATCGCGTGGTCGAGCGATGCGACCTGGAGATGGCTGCGCTCCGGGGCGTGATGCACCTGGGCCGAACCCAGCAGCGTGAGGTCGCTCATGTAGGCCAGCGCACAGATGTGCAACACGTAGTCGTCGGGCAACGGATCGCGATGGCGGAACCACACCTGCTGTTGAGAAGCCTTGCCGGGCAATGTCGCCAGCATCTCCTGCGGGACGATCCTGACATCCCACTCGGCGAACTGTTTGAAGCCTGCGTCGTCGAAGGCCTTGATATCGGTCAGTCCCGGCAGATCGTCGGGCGGTGGCGCCGACGGTATCGCGTCCTGGTGCTCGATGCCGCTCTGGTCGGTCTGGAAGGACGCCGACATCGAGAAGATCGTCTCGCCGTGTTGGATCGCATTGACACGGCGGGTGACGAACGACCCGCCGTCGCGCAGTCGCTCGACGATGTACACCGTCGGGGCCGTCGCGTCGCCCGGGCGCAGGAAATAGCCGTGCAGTGAGTGCACCTGAAATGACGGATCGACCGTGCGCACCGCCGACACCAACGACTGACCGGCGACGTGTCCACCGAATGTGCGCTGCAGATATCCCGATTCCGGGCTCCACATGCTGCCTCGGTAGATGTTGACCTCGAGTTGTTCGAGATCAAGGATCTCTTCGATCGCCACCAGACGTTCTTACCAGCCGCGTTCGGCGAGCCGGTGCGGGGCGGCGACGTCCTCCACGTTGATTCCGACCATGGCCTCCCCCAGGCCGCGCGACACCTTGGCCAGCACGTCGGGGTCGTCGTAGAACGTGGTGGCCTTCACGAT
>CAZOIX010000197.1:0-6954 GCA_964579685.1 uncultured Mycobacterium sp. | reverse complement strand
TTGGCGACGCCGGGCACGCCCTCGAGTAGCACGTGGCCGCGGCACAGCAGCGCGATCACCAGGCCGCTGACGACCGCATCCTGACCGACGACCGCCTTACCGATCTCGGCGCGCAGCGACATCAGTGCCTGTCGCGCCGAATCGCCCGGCATCGCGGCGCCCTGACCTGTGGTTGGCTGAGTCACGATTGTGCGACCTGCCTTTCGATGTTGTCGAGTTCCCTTGCGAGCGTGACCAAATCGTCGTCGCTGTGCGGCGGTGGACCGAATAGCGTGTGCGCCAATGTCTGTGGGTTCTGTCCGCACCGCTGCGCGACTGCCGACACGATTGCCTGCGGGTCGGCATTGTTCGCGAGACCGAGGCGGGGCAGCATCCTTTGCAGTGCCGCGGTGCGCAACGCGTCCGCGGCACGATCACGGGCGCGCCGGGAACGATACAGCCTGCCCCGGCCTTCGACCGTCTCCGATGCACGCACCACGACGGGGATTCGCTCTGCGACGAGTGGACCGAGGCGCCTGCCCTTCCACAGCGCGACGAGCGCAATCGCCACACACAACTGGAAGACGATCCAGCGCACCGCCGGGGGGATGAGATCGGTGATTTCGGCACCGGCGTCGGAGTGACCTTCGATCCGCTGCGGCGCGTACCAGATCACCCGCGGGTGGCTGCCCGCGAGATTCATGGCGAGGGCGGCATTGCCGTCTGCGAGCAGTTCACCGTTGGTCATGAAGTCCCCGCTGCCGACGACGGTGACGGTGCGTCCGTCGTCGGTGTACCTGACCAGGGCCCCGTCGTAGCAGCTGGTGATTGGAAAGTCCTCTTCGGACTCGAAGGTGTCGCTGAACCCGAGCTGAACACCCCCGGCTCGCAAGGCTTCCCGCAGATCGCAGCCCGGCTCCGAACCGCCGAATGCCACGGCCCCCGCCGGCCTCACGCGGGGAGCCAGCGCCTCACGGGTGCTCGAAGTCGGCGAGACCAGGAGTCGGTCACCGGGAAGATCGTCCAGTCGCCGCAGCACACCCTCGTCGAGCAGTTGGAAGGTCTGCAGCACGACGATGAGGGTGCCTGGCCGGGCGGCACGTTCGACCGTACCGACATCGGGCGCCTCGACGACATCGACACCGCCCTCGCGTAGCAGGGTGACCAAGGCGTGCGTGCCATCGGCAGACGTGGATGCCGGGTCCATCGGACCGCCGGGTCGCGGCGCGGTCAGATACGTGGTCAAGGCCGCGATTCCGACGATGACCACGAGCGACACCAGCACCCACCGCGCCGCGCTGAACCGCTGCTGTCGTGGGCGTGCTCTGACTGCGCTGGTCATCGCACCTCCGCCCAGCCACCGGGGGTGGCAGCGGCGGCGGTGGCATTGGCCGATGCCTGAGTGTGAAACCGCAGGTGGTCGTCGAGGTCGGCGATCATCCGGTAGGCGGATTCCGTCCCCGGCCGGCCGCCATAGGTGACGTCGTTGAAAGCGCTTGCAGCCCCCGTCAATTCGGTGGTCAACGCGGGCAGTGCCGTCCCGGCGTCACGCGCGAGCTCGGTGGCGGTCCTGCCGGGGATGGCATCCAGCACGCCGGTGTCCTCCAGCTGGCGGGCGACAGCGCGCAAGCGATGACGGATCGCCGCAGCCCAATCGCCCGCGGCGGCAGCCTGTTCGGCGGTGGCCCGGTGCTGGGTGGCGCTGAGTTCCTGTTCGCCGAACAGCGCATAGCTGCCGCCCCGATTGGTCCGCATGGTGCGCCGTGCGATCCGTATCGCGACGACGACCGCAAGGACGAGCAGGATCAGCAGGATCGAGAGTGTGAACCAGCCGCCGGGCAACGAAGATCCGGCGCTGGCAAGGCGGTAGATCAGGTCGTTGAGCAACTCGACGAGCCGTTCGGTCAGGGAAGGCTTGGGATAGATCGGTTTCTGAAGTTCGCGTTGCGCGGCTTCGTGAGCGGCATCGCTGTCGATGTCTATCGTGGGCACGTCAGGCTTGGCGGGTCAGCCACAGGTTGTCGGTCGAATCGGACGGCGACGCGGGGCAGTACGCGGCGCCGGTCTGCAGCACGAGGTCGAAGGCTTCGGCCCGGATCCGGCGATCGGTGTAGAGCAGCACGGTCACCCCCGCGGTGAACGGAGCGGTGATGATCTGGGCGATGACGCCACCCACCGACAACAGGACGAATGCCAGCAGCGTCATCGCCGTGGACGAGGCCGCCATCAGCAGGAGCTGGCCGCCGAAGCTGAACGGGACCGTCACCGCACCTGCGATGAACTGAACCGCGATCGTCGCCAGAAGCAGGATCCCGAACACGCGCCAGAAGTCGTTCCTCACCAATCTGAACGAGCGCCCGATCGCGGCGAACACGCCGAGACGTTCCAACACGATGAGCGGAGGGGCGAACGCCAGGTTCACCCAGAAATAGATCAGCGTGGCCACCAGGATCAGACCCAGCGGCAGCCCGACGATCACTGCGGCCGTGGCGTTGACCGCAATCCCGAGCACCACGATGACACCGACGACAATGGTGAGAAGCAGGGCCACGGCGACGGTCTCGAGAAGCGCCAGGCCGATCAGGGCCCATACCCGACCCTTGAGCCGTTGCCATGCTTCACCGATGGTGATGCCTGCGCCGAACACGGATCGGCCGACGACGACGGTGAGCATGCCGCTCAGCAGGATGGCGGTGAACCAGGTCGCCGCGCCGCCGGCGAGGCTCGACAGCGACGTGCCGAGCAATGCTCCGGTCGACACCTCGTCACCGGAGAACGAGTGGGCGAGCTGTCCCGTGACCGCCAGCGGGCCCACCGAGAGCACCAGCGCCACCAATTGGGTCGCGATGACGACGATGGTGGTGAAGCCCAGCGTCGCCTTCGGGTTGGCGCGGATGTAGGCGACCGCCCCGTTGAAGATGTCGGACAGGGTCAGCGGCCGGAGGGGGATCACGCCGGGTTTGAGCGCGGGCGGCAATTGTGGCGCGCCGTAGCCGTATCCCGGCGGGGGATATCCGGGGGGTGGGCCGTATCCAGGCGGCGGATAGCCCGGCGGCGGTGCATAGCCGGGCGGGGGTCCGTAGCCGGAAGGCGGATATCCAGGAGGTGGATAGCCCGGCGGAGGGTAGCCCGGCGTGCTCATGGCCCCATCCTGTCGATCATGATGCGAATTGACAAACATCTCCGACCGGTGCGGAGCGTAGGTTTGCGGCATGCCCCAGAAGCCAGAACTCAAAGAGCGGCTGCGCGCAGACCTCACCGCGTCGATGAAGTCGCAGGACAAACTGCGGACCGCGACGTTGCGGATGCTGCTCGCCGCGATCCAGACCGAGGAAGTGGCAGGTAAAGATCAGCGAGAGCTGTCCGATGCCGACGTGCTCAAGGTGCTGTCCAAAGAGGCGAAGAAGCGCGGGGAGTCGGCGGAGATCTACACCCAGAACGGCCGCGGCGACCTGGCCGCCAACGAGCACGCCGAGGCGCGTGTGATCGACGAGTACCTGCCGACTCCGCTCACCGAGGCTGAAGTCGCCGATGTCGTCGACACCGCGATAGCCCAGGTCGCCGAGGAGATCGGCGAGCGGCCCGGCATGAAACAGATGGGCCAGGTGATGAAGGCCGCGACCGCCATCGCCGCAGGTAAGGCCGACGGCTCCCGGCTTTCTGCGGCGGTGAAGGCCAGGCTGTAACCGTTTCGGCGCCTCGCACCCGGGTACCCGAATGCGATGACGCGTTTCGGCTACACCCTGATGACTGAACAGAGCGGACCTAAAGACCTTGTCCGTTATGCCGTTTCGGCTGAACGCGCGGGTTTTGACTTCGAGGTCTCGTCCGATCACTACTTCCCGTGGCTGTCGTCCCAGGGCCACGCGCCGTACGCATGGTCGGTGCTCGGCGCCGTCGCCCACGCGACCGAGCGGGTCGAGCTGTTCACCTATGTCACCTGTCCGACGATGCGCTACCACCCCGCGGTCGTCGCGCAGAAGGCCGCCACCCTGCAGATCCTCGCCGACGGCCGTTTCACGCTGGGGCTGGGCACCGGCGAGAACCTCAACGAACACGTCGTCGGCAAGCGTTGGCCGACGGTGGCGCGTCGCCAGGAGATGCTGCGCGAGGCGATCCAGATCATCCGCGAGTTGTTCACCGGCGAACTCGTCGACTGGAAGGGCGAGCACTTCGAGGTGGACTCCGCACGGCTCTGGGATCTCCCGGAGACGCCGGTCGCCATCGCCACCGCGGTCTCCGGTGACCGGTCGGTGCAGACGTTCGCCCCGCTGTCCGATCATTTGATCGCCGTGGAACCGAACAAGGATCTGGTCGACGCATGGCATGACGCCCGCCGCGCCACCGGGCTGCCGGGTCAGGTGCGCGTCATCGGACAGATCCCGATCTGCTGGGACCCCGACCGCGACGCCGCCGTCCGGCGGGCCCACGACCAGTTCCGCTGGTTCGGCGGCGGGTGGGCGGTCAACTCCGACCTGCCGACGACGGCGGGCTTCGACGGTGCCACGCAGTTCGTGCGTCCCGACGATGTTGCCGAGTCCATTCCGTGCGGGCCGGATCTGGACGCCATCGTCGACGCCGTGGGCAAATACGCCGAAGCCGGGTTCACCGATATCGCCCTCGTTCAAATCGGCGACGAGAACCAAGATCTGTTCCTCAAGGAAGCGGCCGGATCACTGTTGGAGAAGCTCCGAAGCGAATCAGACTGAGAGGCCAATCATGCCCAAGGGCAAGGGAATCTACGACGACGAAGCGAAGGACGACCAATCGAAGAAGGGTGGCCGTCCAGGGCCGACCGATGAGGGCGGCGAAGGGGGTATGGCGACCAGGGAGCAGGCGCCGGACGTCGCGGACACCAGGGGTGAGCCCACCGCATGAGGTGCTACTGCGCGCCTCGTCCTTCACGGCCGCGCCGATACGCCGCACGCCGGAAGTCGGCGAGCCATCGAGGTAACGGCTGGACGTCGCAGTCGCGGTGCAGCGTGGGATCGAATGCGATGTCGTCCTGGCTGGGATCGACATGGCGCAGGGTCAACCGCGCCAGGGCCTTGAATTCGCCCCTCCCCGCTGCCTGCTCGATATCGAATTGCACTTCACCTGAGGTGATTTCGGATTCGATCGTGCCCAGTGCGAGGCCGCCGGTGCTGAGCTGGGTGGCCAGGCGCGCCCGTAGCCACCACACCCGGCCGTGGTAGCGCAAGGGCATCAGGCTGGAGAAGGTGGCGCCGGACCACGACGTGACGGGCGCGAGGATGACACGACTACGCGCGACGGTCGATGCCAGCAGAACATCCCAGGGTCCGCAGGAACGCAGATCCTGCGGCGGCGGAATACGAATCGCCAGCCCCGCGATATCGGGGCGGGCGCCGGGAGTGCCGACGCCCTTCGAGACCCGAGCGATGACGTCGCAGGATCTCATCGGCAGCCCGTCGCTGTCGAGCGCCGTCCGCTCCAGAACCCCCTCCGCGAGCACCCCGACGGGATGGAAGAGGCGACGACCGCGAAGCGCGGCGCCGACCTTGATCGGCAAGGCTGTGACGTCGGAAACCTGCACGGGGGTGGGATGCCCAAATGAACGTGCCACAAAACCGCTACCGGCGGTTTAACGCCTCCGATACCGGGCATTAATCCACGGCACTGCTGCCATCCGCGCAGCGACCATCCGTCGAAAGGCCCATGTGTGACAACCGCTTACACCGATGCGCCCCGTGGACTGATCGCCTCGTCGGGCGTTTACGCCCCACAGCAGGACACGCGGTTCCTCATCGAGGTGATGGAGGGGAACGCGCTGGCGTCCGGCCGACGGGTGGCAGACTTGTGCACCGGAAGTGGCGCGGTAGCGATTGCCGCAGGTGAGCAGGGGGCATCGCGGGTCACCGCGTTCGATGTGTGTCCGCAATCCGTGCGGTGCGCGCGAATGAACGCCGTCGGCGCCGGGGTCGATGTCGACGTCCACCTCGGCTCGTGGGCGCGCGCCGCCGAGTTCGGGCCGTACGACCTGGTCGTCTGCAACCCGCCGTATGTTCCACACGATCCCGACGTCGCGTGCGCACCGATACCCGCGGACATCGGCCCTGCGCGCGCATGGGACGCCGGCTACGACGGTCGCCTCGTCCTCGACCCGATGTGCGCGGCAGTACCCGATCTGCTGGCTCCCGGCGGCACCTTCGTGGTGGTGCAGTCGGAGTTCGCGGTTCCCCGTCAGACACTCGCCGCGCTCGCCGAAGTCGGCCTTGACGCGGAAGTGGTTGCATATCAGTGGATTCCATTCGGGCCCGTGCTGCGGTCGCGGGCCGGCTGGCTGGAGGACACCGGCAGGCTGGAACCCGGGCGGCGCGAGGAAGAACTCGTGGTGATCAGGGCGGAGAAGCTGTGACCGACACGCAGATGCGCATCGTGCGCATCGCCCCGTCTGGGCCCGTGATGGTGCAGGGGCCGGTGCGTATCGAGCTGCCCGATGGCGCCGTGGTGGAATCCGACCGTTTCATGGTCGCGATCTGTACGTGCCGACGCAGCAAGGACTATCCGATGTGCGACACCAGCCACCGGTGTCGTCCGCGCGGCACACGGTCAGCCCAGCGGTCGTCGTAGCGACGAGCGACCCGCCTTCCAGGAGGCCATCAGGTGGTCGGCGAGTCGGCTCTCGACCACGTCGCGTGCTCTGATCCCGAACACGACGTCTTCCTCCAGATGTGGTTCGCGCGTGAGCAGATCGCCGACCACATCGGTGCGCACCACCTGTTCGTGAACGGCATCGGCGACCACGTGCTCGGAGTAGAACGCCACACACGGTTCGGGCGCACCCATCCTCCGGAGGCCGTCCACCAGCCGTCGTGAACCCGGCGAGGAGGTGATCTCGGTGGACGCGAAATGGCCGATCGCCGCTCCACGCAATTCACGGTGGAGCCCGAATAGCGACATCAGGTTGACCGACGCCAGCGCATCGGCCGGCACGTACTCGAGGTAGCCCAGGTA
>CAZOIX010000196.1:0-6955 GCA_964579685.1 uncultured Mycobacterium sp. | reverse complement strand
GCTGGAGAAGGTCGCCAAGGAGGCTGCCGAGGAGGCCAAGACCAAGCTCGAGGCCGCCGGCGCGACGGTCACCGTCAAGTAACTCACGCCGTACGAACCGCCCGGGACCACCACGGTCCCGGGCGGTTCTGCATATCGGGGGGTGGGTGTTCGGCCGCGACATCACCCGTGGACCACCGATTGGCCAGAAGTCTCATCGGCTACCGCCTAGGTTGAATACGTGCCTGCCGCCCTGCCACGTGCCGCATTTGTCGCCGTCGCCGCCCCGCTGCTGTCTCTGACCGCGTGCAATTTCTCGTTCTCCGCCGGTGGACCCAATTACGAGAAGCTCGAGAAATCGATTGCCGATCAGCTCAACGACACGTACTCGGAGATCGGGCAGAAGGTCTCCTCGGTGACGTGTCCGACGTCGCAACCCACCCCCAAGCAGGGCGACACCTTCATCTGCAACGCCGACATCGACGGAGAAAAGGTCAGGGTTGAGGTCACCGTCTCCGACGATGAAGGCAACGTCCGCTTCAGCACGCTGGACGTCGTGTACGACCTGGCGCGCACGGAGCGGTTGCTGGGTAAGGACATCGAATCGAAATTGGGCTTTCCGGTCACGGTGACGTGCGGAACGGGTCTGAAGATCGTCGCGGTGGGCGACAGCTTCACGTGCACGGCGGCAGATCGCCAGAACGTCGACAAGACGGTCGAGGTGACGGTCGAGGAGGTCGGCAAAGACCACTGGCAGATCGTCGACTAGGTCGTACGGGCGCCCGCCAGAGGCAAATTGACGTGGCAGTTTGTCCAATTCTGATACGGGGATGCAACTTCACACCTGTGCCGGACGGTGAAGCGCGTACGCTACAGTGACTCAAGCCACAGGCGGGAGGCCTGTGGCCTGCGAACACTGGTGGAAGGATCGCGCGCGTGGGCATTGGAATCCAAGTTGAGGGATTGACCAAGTCCTTCGGCCCCCAGCGAATCTGGGAGGACGTCACGCTGGAGATTCCGGCCGGCGAGGTCAGCGTTCTGCTCGGCCCGTCCGGTACGGGTAAGTCGGTGTTCCTGAAGTCTCTGATCGGGTTGCTGCGTCCCGAACGCGGCAAGATCATCGTCGACGGCACCAACATCATCGAGTGCACGGCCAAAGAGCTCTACGAGATCCGCACGCTGTTCGGCGTCATGTTCCAGGACGGCGCGCTCTTCGGTTCGATGAGCCTGTACGACAACACCGCTTTCCCCTTGCGTGAGCACACCAAGAAGAAGGAAAGCGAGATCCGCAACATCGTCATGGAGAAGCTCGACCTCGTCGGTCTGGGCGGTGACGAGAACAAGTTCCCCGGTGAGATCTCCGGTGGTATGCGCAAGCGTGCCGGCCTGGCCCGGTCGCTGGTGCTCGATCCGCAGATCATTCTCTGCGACGAGCCGGACTCCGGTCTGGACCCGGTGCGTACCGCCTACCTCTCCCAGCTGCTCATCGACATCAACGCCCAGATCGACTGCACCATCCTGATCGTGACGCACAACATCAACATCGCGCGGACCGTGCCGGACAACATGGGCATGCTCTTCCGCAAGCACCTGGTCATGTTCGGTCCCCGCGAGGTCCTGCTGACCAGCGACGAGCCGGTGGTGCGCCAGTTCCTCAACGGTCGCCGCATCGGACCGATCGGTATGTCGGAGGAGAAGGACGAGTCCACGATGGCCGAGGAGCAGGCCATGATGGACGCCGGCCACCACGACGGCGGGGTCGAGGAGATCGAGGGTGTGCCGCCGCAGATCCAGGCGACCCCCGGTATGCCCGAGCGTCAGGCCGTGGGCCGTCGCCAGGCCCGCGTTCGCGAAATCCTGCACACGCTGCCACCCGCGGCGCAGGAAGCCATCCGCGACGACCTCGAAGGCACGCACAAGTACCAGTCCAGTGCCTTCGCCGAGACGGTCGAAACCCGCCACCGTCATGACGAGGACGCTCCCACCGGCGTCATCCCGACCGTCGAGAGGTAGCGCTTGGTGAGCGTCGAGCAGAAGCCGACGTTCTGCCGGATCTGCGAGCCGCTGTGCGGCATGATCGCGACCGTCGAGGATGGTCGCCTCACGGCGCTGCGCCCCGATAAGGACCATCCCCTCTCGGCGGGCTTCGCATGTCAGAAGGGTGTGGCGTTCAGCGAGATCGTCAATGATCCCGACCGCGTCACCGAACCGCTGCGGCGCACCGCCGACGGCGGGTTCGAACCGGTCGGCTGGGACGAGGCGATGACCGACATCGCCACCCGGCTGGCCGACATCCATCGCAGGCATGGGGCGGGCGCAATCGGTTGGTACTACGGCAACCCGGGCGCATTCAGCTACAGCCACACGCTGAGCCTGACCACGATGATGCTCGGATTCGGGCTTGGTCTGACCGGCGGCTCCCGCCGCCGGGGCTTGCACGTGTTCACCGCGGGCAGCCAGGACGTCAACAATCGGTTTGTCGCCAGCCAACTTCTCTACGGTTCGCCGTTGACGTTGCCGGTGCCTGATGTCCTGCGCACCGAGCTGCTCGTCGTGATGGGCGCCAATCCCGTTGTGTCCCATGGCAGTGTGCTGACCGTGCCGCGGATCAAGGACCGCATGGCCGACATCGTCAAGCGCGGCGGCCGGGTCGTCGTCGTGGATCCCCGCAAGACGGAGACCGCCGCGGCATTCGAATGGCTGGGCATCATTCCCGACGGCGACGCCTACCTGCTGCTGTCGCTTCTGCACGTGATGTTCGGCGAGAACCTGGTCGACCGACAGCGGCTGGCCCGCCAGGCCGACGGCGGTGTGTGGCTGGACCAGCTGGCCAGGCCGTTCAGTCCCGAGGCCACCGCGTCACACACCGGGGTCGACCCCGACACCGTTCGCTGCCTGGCCCGCGATCTGGCCCGCACCGCACGCGCCGCGGTGTACGGGCGCGTCGGCACCAGCATCGGCGAGAACGGCACCCTCACCACCTACCTGCTCGACGCCGTCAACCTCGTGGCGGGCAATCTCGATGTGGCCGGCGGCAGCATGTTCGGTCGCTTCGGGCTGCCCGGTGAGCGCTGGCTGGGCAAGGCCGGTGCCGCACTGCTGCGCACGGTCTACGCCCGCAGGCGTTCACGCATCGGCGGCTTCCCGTCGGTACTGGGCTCCGAACCTGCCGGTGTGATGGCCAAGGAGATCACCACGGCGGGGCGCGGCCAGGTCAGGGCATTGCTCGTCAGCGCGGGTAACCCGGTGCTTTCGGTGCCCAACGGCGACGAGCTGGAGACAGCGCTGGAATCCTTGGAGCTGATGGTCGGCATCGACCTGTACGTCAACGAGACGCTGGCCCACTGCGACTACGTGCTGCCGGCGGCGTCGATGTACGAGCGCGACGACTTCCCGCTGCCGTTCCAGACGCTGCAGACCACCCCGTTCCGCCAGGCCACCGAACCCGTCATCGCGCCGGTCGGCCAGGCCCGCGCCGAGTGGGAGATCATCGACGACCTGGGCGCGCGGCTGCGTCGACGCACTCCTGGCTTCGCGATGATGGCAGCGATGCGAAAGGCCTTGTCGCTATTCGGTGTTCGGCTGACGCCCCGTCTGCTCGTCGACGCCGTCATCCGACTGGGTGAGGCGGGCGACCGGTTCGGGCTGCGCCGTGGTGGGCTGTCGTTCGCCCGGCTGACCAAAGAACATCCGCATGGCATGGTGCTGGCGCCGCATCTACGCGAGGGCGTGCTGGGAGACACCGTGGTCTATCGCGGCGCACGGGTGAGGCTGCGCCACGACGAGATCGCTGCCGAAGTCGCCAAGCTGGCGCGCCGCGCCGCGCCCGATGGATATCCGCTGCGGCTGATCGGTATGCGCGAGGCCCGATCCGAGAATTCCTGGATGCACAATGCGCCGCTGCTGATGCGCGGCGAGCGTAGCCACCACGCCCGCATGCACGTCGACGATGCGGCCGCGGCGAACATCGTCGACGGCGACCTGGTGCGCATCGCGTCGGAGCACGGCGAGATCGAAGTGCCCGTCATCGTCACCAAGGACATCGTCGCCGGCGTCGTAGCCGTTCCGCACGGCTGGGGCCACAAAGGCACGGCCGGCTGGCGGCTGGCCAACCGCGCAGGCGGCGCGAACGTGAACCGATTGATGTCCAGCAATCCCGAGGACATCGAGCAGCTGGCCGGTATGGCGCGGCTGACCGGAGTGCCGATCCGCGTCGAGCGTGCCGCCTCCTAGCAAACGCGTGAATTCGAACGGAATCGGCCAAACACTTTTGCGGACTGACAATGCGCGTATTCTTTCTCGCGATCAGCGAACAGGAGGCGTGATGGTCGACCGGTTCTTGCGGTGGTTGGGCGCGGGCGTGGTCGTCGCGGGCGTCTCGGCAGCGATGGTGGCCGGGGCAGGTGTCGCGGCAGCGACCGACGGCGCATCGTCGGACGGCGATGGTTCGAAGACGTCGGAATCGTCGGATACGGGCGGAAGCAACGAATCGTCGGATACCTCAGGAAGCAAGAACGAGACGGGGACAGGCCGGACGTCACCCACGAGTCCGAAAGTCAGCGTGGGGAACAACCGTGCCGATGACCCCTCGAGGGACACCAAGGACGACACCGAGAAGGACACCGACGCCACCGACGGCGACAAGAAGGAAGCTGACGCCAAGGACGAGGACGAGAAGGACGCCGACGCCGCCGACGGCGACGAGAACGCCACCGACGGCGACAACGAGGACACCGACGCCAAGGACGCGACCGACGAGAACGCCGACAACGTCGACGTCACCGCCGAGGACGTCAGCGCCGTAACCGAAGAAGGCGGCGAATCGGCAGATACGGCGTACGGAACGGAAAGCGGCACCGGTTCGCGCTCCTATGACACCCGGGTGGACGACTCCCAGGCGTTGCGCCTGACCTCGGTCCCAGACGATCCCCAGGGATTGGCGGCGAATGAGGCGCAGGACGAGCAGGAGAAGTCCGACGTCATCCAGACCGAACCCGAAGGCGCCGAGCAGTACGCGATGGTGGCCCTGACCAACGTCGTCGAGGAGCAGCAGACGCTGACCGAAGACCCAGGGTTCGAGGCCGTCACGTTGGCGTCCACCGCGACGGCGCCCGTGACCGCTACGGCGACCGCGCCCCTGTTGAACGTCCTCCTCGACGTGATCGGGACGGTCATCTTCGGCCTCTACAGCTTTGCGATGCAGCTGATCGGCGGCCCGCCCATGCTCCCGCCCGGTAGCACCGTCACGGTGTCCAGTTCGAGGCTGCGGATCGACTGCGGGTGCGCACCGGGGTCCGGCGAGAGTGTGCCCGCGGATTGGTATGTGCCCAAGGATCCCGACCCCGAGCGGCTCATCTACCTGCAGCACGGATTCCTGGCGGCAGGCCCCTGGTACAGCTACACCGCGGCGACGCTGGCCGAACAGACCCATAGCATCGTCGTGGCGCCGTCGATCACGTCGAACTTCCTGAAGTACGACCAGTGCTGGCTCGGTGGGGCGCCGATGCATCAGGCGATGGCAGGGCTGTTCGCCGACGGCAACACGGCCCTGGCCGACAGCGCCGCGGCCGCCGGTTACACCGGCCCGATTCCGGACCGGGTGGTGCTGATGGGCCACTCGGCCGGTGGCGCCGCCGTCTCCGGCATTGCCGGCTACATGACCGACAACGGCAGCGCTGATCGACTCGCCGGCGTCGTTCTGCTCGACGGTGTCGGTATGAACGGCCAGATGGCCAACGACCTGAGAAAGGTCGACGGGGACATCCCGATCTACCAGCTGGCCGCCCCGAAATACATGTGGAACATGTTCGGCAGCGGCACCGACGCCCTGCGGCAGGCGCGGCCCGACGCCGATTTCTACGGCGTGACACTGGTGGACGGGTCCCATGTGGACACGATGCGCGGCGGCAACTGGCTCATCCAGTTCTCGCAGCAACTCGTGGCGGGCTTCTCCCGACCGCAAAACGTCGCGGCGGCCCAGATCCTGATGGTCGGGTGGGTCAACGACATGTTCGCCGGAAACCAGGACGAGGGCATCTACCTGTCGCGCGGTGAGACGCGCGGCCTCGACACACCTGCAGGCCAGGCCACCCTGGTTGACCTCCCGAACTCGCTGCGCAGGCCGTACCTCCTCAACTTCCTGGAACCGTTCATGGCGCTGAGCAGCGGCCTGTTCACCATCCAGCCGGGATGTCTGCGCGACTCGACCGGGACAGCCGCCGGCTGTACACAATCGGTGGCCGTGTGACGCCGACACCGGTGCGCCGCAAACCGAGAGTTAACGGAAAACTCCACACCAAACGCCGCGTTATCTCTTGACGGAAACGCTCCGAGGGGCCAATCTGTTGGTCAGCAATGTATGGATGGGTGAGAATTATCGAGTCGCCGGCCAGCGCCCCGACCGTCCATGCATGCGGTGGTTGAGGAATACGCCGTCCTGCGGTACTGTTGGACGTTGCGCTGGCTGCATCCTGCCCTCTAAACCCGGCACCTGACACCTCCTAGCCTGAGTCCGCTCAGTGATCTAGTCGTGTGTGCTGAGTACGGGGGTCCTTGGGCTTGATCAAGCCAGCCGAACCGACGCAGATACCGCGGCGAGTTCGGCAAGGGCTGAAGCCCGGCACCGGACAGTCGCATGAGGTGCTGGAAGGATGCATCTTGGCAGGGTCCCGCCAATCCAAGTCAGCAGTAGCAATCAATAGCTCCGTACCAGGGGCACCAAACCGAATTTCCTTTGCAAAGCTCCGTGAGCCGCTCGAGGTTCCGGGGTTGCTCGACGTCCAGACCGAGTCGTTCGAATGGCTGATCGGCTCGGAGCGCTGGCGCGAGAACGCCAAGCTCCGCGGCGACGCCCTCGAGGGTCGGGGCCGCGGGACGCTCGGTCGGCGCGGTCTCGGTGCTCACCCGGGAATCCTAGAGGCGCGCCGCGGCCGCGATGGCCGCGAAGTGCCGCCCGCTGTCCTTGACGGTGCGCTCC
>CAZOIX010000195.1:0-6965 GCA_964579685.1 uncultured Mycobacterium sp. | reverse complement strand
GTGCGAACCGGTCTGTCCGGTCGAGGCCATCAGCCAGGACCGGCGGGTGCCCGAGGAGGATGCGGATTTCGTCGAAGACAACCGGCAGTTCTTCGCAACCGTGTTGCCGGGTCGTGCCGAACCGATTGGCTCGCCGGGCGGCGCGAGTGGGGTCGGGCCCGTTGGGGTCGACACCACACGTGTGGCGCAGCGAAGTCCTGCGTGAGCGTCAGCGCATCACACGTCGTCGCCGGGAACGCCGGAGACACGTTCCAGCACCCGCATCGACCCGGTCGCCGACACCTCACGGAAGTCGCCGGTGTCCAGCGCCCGTCGGTAGACGTGGTACGGGGCTTGGCCACCGTCGTCGGGATTCGGGAACACGTCGTGGATGATCAGCGCGCCGCCGACCTGCACCCACCGAACCCAGCCGTCGAAGTCGCGTTGGGCGGCCTGCTCCGTGTGGCCCCCGTCGATGAACAAGAGCCGCAACGGAGTTCGCCAACCACGCGCCACCGTTGTCGACCGTCCGACCACCGCGACGACATGGTCATCCACCCCGGCGGCGTCGAGCGTGTGCCGCAGCGTCGGCAGTGTGTCGAACAGCCCGGTCACCGGATCCACCATCGACTCGTCGTGGTACTCCCAACCCGGCTGATGCTCTTCGGAACCATGGTGATGGTCGATCGTGTAGACGACGCCGCCACTCTGCTGGGCCGCTGCGCCGAGCAACACCGTGGATTTGCCGCAGTACGTACCGATCTCGACACCGACGCCGTCGCCCAGATAGCGGACGGCGGCGTCGTAGAGCGTGCGTCCCTCGTCGGCGGGCATGAATCCGGTCACCTGATCGGCAAGGGCGAACAGTCGCGCGGCGGCGTCGGGGAGGGCGTTGTCAGCGCCCTTGGAGAGGGCAGTGTCTGTAGCGCTCATGGGGCCAACCTACCGTTGCTGGTCAATGCCAGTTGTAGTAGCGTCCGGACATGTGTCCGACACGGCCCTTGAGTCGACTCGGCGCCGTCTGACCGCCAAGCAGGCCGACACTGTCGATCGCCTGGGCAGGGCCGCGGTCGAGCTGTTGTGCAGAGATGGTTTCACTGCTCTGACCGTGCGCCGGGTGGCTGCCGAAGCCGGGGTCGGAGCCGCGACCGCCTACACCTACTTCTCGTCCAAGGAGCACCTGGTTGCCGAGGTGTTCTGGCGCAGACTCGCCGCCTCGCCGCCCGCCGCACACGATTCCGGGGATCCACCCGCGCGCGTCATCGAGGTGCTCCGCCACATCGCGATGCTGGTCGCCGACGAACCCGAATTCGCCTGCGCGGTGACCAATGCGCTGCTGGGCCGCGATCCCGACGTCGAGGTGCTGCGGCTTCGCATCGGGCGGGACATCCGCGACCGGCTGACGGCGGCGCTGGGGCCCGACATCGATCCCGACGTCATCGACTCACTGGAGACCCTGTACTCCGGCGCGCTCGTCCGCGCCGGGATGGGCTATGCGTCCTACGCGGAGGTCGCGCAGCGGCTGGAGAAATCCGCTCGGTTGATCCTGCGTTAGCGCGGGCCGAGGATGGCCGTCGACGCGCTGATGGCCGGCTCGGCGATGCCGCGCACATCGCGTCCGTCTTCGACGAACAACGCGGTCAGCTCGCGTAGCCCCCCCAGCACGATCAACGCCAGCGGCCGGGAGATCCGCGGGATCTGTGCGCGCCGGAAGCCGGGGCTGTCGCTGAGATCGACCAGCATGTCGGTCAAATGCTCCATCGCCTGGCGATGCAACGGCTGGGCCACGACGCCGACCGCGGGCAGTTCGCGGATCCAGCTCAGCGTGATGGCGGGCCGCGCCTCGATGTGGGCCACGTAGGCGCCGACGGCCTGGCGGATCTGTTGCTGCCAGTCGGCCTCGGGGTCGACGGCGTTGCGGATGTTGACGATGAGGGTCTCGTTGTTCCGGCGCAGCAGCTCGATGAGGCATTCCTCCTTGCTGGCGAACTGCTCGTAGAAGGTGCGCTTGGAGGTGCGGGCGTGCCGGACGATGTCCGCGACGGTGGAGTCGCGAAAGCCGCGCTCGATGATCGATGCGGCCATGCCGTCGAGCAATCGATCACGGAACGGGTCGGGCCCAGCGCCGGTGAGCGCACCCTGGTCGAGCGCAGTCGTCATATCGCCTCCGTCGGACCCTTGCAAAGGGCTGGTACTAAGCGGTACCGTACTACAAGTACCCGCGGTACATCGTAGTACCGGACAACCGGCTGGGAGTGAGTCATGAGCGACGGGGCCCACGGGAGGGCGACTCTCGAAAAGCCCACCCCCACGCGCGCCGCGGTGAGGCTGCCGCCGGCTCCGCGCCTCCCCAAGCCCGTGGCGGGCATCGGCTACGCGTTCTCGCGCACCTGGATGTATCAGCAGATCGCGCGTCGCCACGGCGACGTCTTCCGAATGAACCTGCCGGTATTCGGTCCGACGGTCGTCGTGGCCGACCCGCAACTGGCCAAGCAGTTGTTCATGGCAGGCACCGACGATGTGGGCAATATCCAGCCCAACCTGTCCAGAGTGCTCGGCGACGGGTCGGTGTTCGCGCTCGACGGGGCGCAGCATCGGCTGCGCCGCAAACTGCTGACTCCGCCGTTCCACGGTAAGAGCATCAAGAACTACGAGCAGATCTTCGAAGAGGAGACCCTGCGCGAATCGGCGACTTGGCCAGCAGGGCAGGCCTTTTCGACACTCGAGCCGATGATGCGGATCACGCTCAACGCCATCCTGCGCGCGGTGTTCGGCGCCGAAGGCGAACAGCTCGACGAACTGCGGCGCATCATTCCGCCGTGGGTCACCCTCGGCTCCCGGCTGGTCGTGCTCCCGACGCCGAAGCGCACGTTCGGCCGGTACAGCCCGTGGGGCAGGCTCACCGAATACCGGCGCTCCTACGACGCGGTCATCGACGAGCTGATCGACCGGGTGCGCGCCGATCCGAACTTCGACAGTCGCGACGACGTGCTCACGTTGCTGCTGCGCAGCACGTACGAGGACGGTTCGCACATGTCGCGCAGCGACATCGCCGACGAGTTGTTGACGTTGCTCGCCGCCGGGCACGAGACGACCGCTTCGACCTTGGGCTGGGCGTTCGAACGCATCAGCCGTCATCCGCGGGTGCTGGCCGCACTGGTCGACGAGGCCGCGACCGACGGCAACGAATACCGCCAGGCCACCATCCTGGAGGTGCAGCGGACCCGCACCGTGATCGATGCCGTCGGCAGGCACGTCTATGCGCCGACCTTCGAGCTCGGCGAGTGGGTCATCCCTCGCGGGTATTCCATCGTGGTCGCCATCTCGCAGGTGCACCGGCGCGCCGAGGACTTCCCGCACCCCGAACTGTTCGACCCCACGCGCTATCTCGGCACCCGGCCCCCGTTCGCGTTCATGCCGTTCGGGGGAGGTACCCGGCGCTGCGTCGGGGCGGCCTTCGCCAATGTCGAAATGGACGTGGTGCTGCGAACTGTGCTGCGGCACTTCCAGATCGACACGACCTCGGCCCCCGACGAAAAGGCGCACTCGCGCGGTGTGGCCTACACCCCCAAGGACGGCGGGCGCATCATCGTGCACCGCCGTGCCACCCCACTGAGCTAGGAGAACGATGACCGACGCCACGATCGTCGACAACGTCAACACCGACACGCAAGGCAAGCTGCCGCCCGCGGTCCCGTTGCCGAAGCCCGTTCAGGGGCTGCTGCTGGCGGGGTTGCGCCGCCGGTCCATGCGCTACGCCGCGAAGCGCTACGGTCCCGTGTTCGCCATCGACGTCCCGTTCTTCAATCGAAGTGTGGTGGTGTCCGACCCCGCGCTCGCCCGGCAGGTATTCCTGGCCAGCACCGACGATCTGGTCAACGTGCAGCCGAACCTCAGCAGAATCTTCGGACCGGGCTCGGTCTTCGCGCTCGACGGTAAGGAACACCGCGCCCGCCGCAAACTACTCGCGCCGCCGTTCCACGGTCAGAGCATCAGAAACTACGAGAAGGTCATCGAAGAGGAGACCCTGCGCGAGACGGCGACCTGGCCCGAGGGGCGCGAGTTTCCCACGCTCGAGCCGATGAACCGTATCACGCTGAACGTGATCCTGCGGACCGTATTCGGCGCCGACGGCGCCGAGCTGGACTATCTGCGCGAGATCATTCCGCCGTGGGCCAAGCTGGCGTCGCGCTGGGCCACCCTGCCGGAGCCGTCCTTCCGGACGGGCCGATACAGCCCGTGGGGCCGGCTGGAGGCATTCCGCCGCAACTTCGACCGCACCGTCTTCGCATTGATCGGAAAAGCGGAGGCCGACCCTCGGCTCGAGGACCGGACCGACATCCTGGCGCTGCTGCTGCGCAGTCGCTACGAGGACGGCACACCGATGTCGCACCAGGACGTCTCCGACGAACTCCTGACCCTTCTTGGCGCGGGCCATGAGACGACCGCGTCCACGTTGGGATGGGCGTTCGAACGGTTGCGCCGTCATCCCGCCGTCCTCGCCGAGCTCGTCAAGGAGAACGACGAAGGCGGCAACGAGTTCCGCCAGGCCACAATTGTTGAGCTGCAACGGAACCGGACGGTCATCGACTTCTCCGGCCGCCGGGTCAAGGCACCGTACTTCGATCTCGGCGGCTGGCGGATTCCGCGTGGATACACGGTGATGATCGCGATCGACAACGTGCAAAACGACGCCGACGCCTTTCCGAACCCCGAACGCTTCGATCCGTACCGGTTCGTCGGCACCAGGACACCGACAGCGTGGATTCCGTTCGGGGGTGGCACGCGGAGGTGCATCGGCTCAGCGTTCGCGAACACCGAGATGGACGTCGTATTGCGAACCATCTTGCGCGACTTCGTGATCGAGACCGACAATGCCCCCGAGGAGAAAGTCCATTTCCGGGGTATCGCGTTCACGCCGAAAGACGGCGGGCTGGTCACCGTGCGCCGACGCTGAACGGATAGGTTCGTCGCATGAGTCTCGTCGAGATGATGAACGAGGCGATGGGAACCACCATCCCCGCCGCGGAGAAGCTGGGTGTGAAGGCCGTCGAGGCGCGGCGCGGTTATGCCGCCGCCACCGTCCCGTTGGAGGGCAACGGCAACCACTTCGGCGTCGTGTACGCGGGCGTGGAGTTCACCGTCGCCGAGATCCTCGGCGGAATCATCGCGATCGCGAGCTTCGATGCCGCCAAGTACTACCCGTTGGTGAAGAGGCTCGACATCGAGTTCACGGCGGCCGCGCGTAGCGATCTCCGCGCCGAGGCGTCGCTCGACGAGGGTGAACTGCGTCGCATCGAGACCGAGGCCGAGGAAAAAGGTAAGGCCGACTTCGTGCTGGACGCGGTGGTCCGTGACGAAGCCGGCCACACCGTGGCCGTCACCCACGGGCTCTATCAGCTACGAGCCCACGGGAGGTAGGCCCGCACCTACACTTCCGCGCGTCTCGGCAGCTTCCAGCCGGCCCGCGGGAAGTGACAGGTATACCCGCTGGGATAGCGCTCCAGGTAATCCTGGTGCTCGGGCTCGGCCTCCCAGAAGTCCCCTGCGGGAGTGACTTCCGTGACGACCTTGCCCGGCCACAGCCCCGAGGCGTCGACATCGGCGATGGTGTCCAGCGCGACGCGCTTCTGTTCGTCGTCGACGTAGAAGATCGCCGACCGGTAGCTGGTGCCGACGTCGTTGCCCTGGCGGTTCTTGGTGCTCGGATCGTGGATCTGGAAGAAGAACTCGAGCAGCGCCCGGTAGTCGGTCTGCGTCGGGTCGTAGACGATCTCGATGGCCTCCGCATGCCCAGGGTGGTTGCGGTAGGTGGCGTTGGCGTTCTCGCCGCCGGTGTATCCGACGCGGGTGCGCACGACACCGGGCTGCTTGCGGATCAGGTCCTGCATACCCCAGAAGCAGCCGCCGGCCAGGATCGCCTTCTCATAGTCACTCACGCCTGTGCCTCCTCGCTCTCGAAGAGCGTCTTGTAGTCGCCGTAGCCCTCGGCGTCCAGATCATCGAGGTGGATGAACCTCAGCGAAGCCGAGTTGATGCAGTAGCGCAACCCACCTTCCGATCGCGGACCGTCGTCGAAGACGTGACCGAGGTGGCTGTCGCCGTGCGCCGAGCGGACTTCGGTGCGGATCATCAAATGGCTGAAGTCGCGCTTCTCCACCACGTTGGTCGTATCGAGTGGCTTGGTGAAGCTCGGCCACCCGCTGCCGCTCTCGAACTTGTCGACCGAGGCGAACAACGGTTCGCCGGACACCACGTCGACGTAGATGCCGGGTTCGTGGTTGTCCCAGTACTCGCCGGTGAACGGACGCTCGGTGCCGTTTTTCTGCGTCACCTGGTACTGCTCGGGCGACAGTGCATCGATTGCGGCAGGATTCTTGTGGTAGGTCTTGGCCATGCGTACCTCCTGAGGTCGGCACTCGTACAACCTCGACCGGCCTTCAGTTAGTTCCCGTTTCTGACCTCATCGACCACCGTCACAATCTCGTCAGCAATTGCCTGCGGTTGATACAGCATCTGGTTGTGTCCGGTGCCGGGGACGACCACGTTGGTGGTGCCGAGTGCCGCTGCGAGCATGTCGTTCGCCGCATGTATCTGGGCCTGGGTGTAGTTGTCGGGCTTGAGGTTCTTGGGCGCCGCGAACATGTCTGCGCTCAACACGATCGCCGGTACGTGCGGCAGCGGCGGGGCGGCGGCGATGGCCGCGAACGCGTCGTCGGGGAGGATCGCCTCCTCGCCGGCCGGCTTGTCCTGCCCGTCGGAGTTGAACGCGGCGTTCTGATCGGGTCGGCCCAGGCTCGGCAGGAACTCCGAGGTGGGCTCGGAGAACACCAGACCACTGACCAGTTCGGCCACCTGGTCGATATCTCCGCCACCATGCGCGACATCACCGGTGCCAATTACCCAAAGGAGATCAACGGCAAGAAGACCAAAGAGCCCGTCGGCAAGTCGCTGTTGCCCATCTTCCAAGGCAAGCAGCGTGAGGG
>CAZOIX010000194.1:0-6968 GCA_964579685.1 uncultured Mycobacterium sp. | reverse complement strand
TTCGTCAACGACCTGGGCGAACAGATGCCGATGCGCGTCATCGGGATGCTCCTCGGCATCCCCGAAGAAGATCAGCGCAGGGTGACCGATCACGGCGAAGCCACCCTCCAGGGAGAGCAGACGCTGATGGCCTCCGGCGAGGTGTTCGCGGAGTTCATCGACTACCGCACCGAGCATCCGTCCGACGACATCATGACCGAACTGCTAAATGTCGAGTTCACCGACGACACCGGCACTGTGCGGCGGCTCCGCCGCGACGAGCTGCTGATGTACCTCACCGTCGTCGCCACTGCCGGGGCCGAGACCACGACCCGGCTGATCGGCTGGGCGGGCAAGACGTTGGCCGACCACCCCGACCAGCGTCGCGAACTCGCCGAGAACCCGTCCCTGATCCCCCAGGCGGTCGAGGAGATCCTGCGTTGGGAGCCGCCCGCACTGCAGGTGGCCCGCTACGTTGCGCGCGACACCGAGCATTACGGCCGCACGGTGCCCCAAGGGAGCGCGATCCTGTTGCTCATGGGTGCGGCCAATCGCGACCACCGTCGCTTCCCGCCGGACGGGGATGTCTTCGATATTCACCGAGAAGCGCACTCGCACATCACATTCGGTGCGGGAACGCACTTCTGCATGGGCAATGCGCTCGCCCGCCTCGAGGGTCGAATCGCCCTTGAGGAGATACTCAAGAGGTTCCCGACGTGGGAGGTCGACTGGCCGAACGCGCATCCGTCACAGACCACGGCGGTGCGCGGCTGGGAATCCATGCCGACCTTCGTTGAAATGAAATAACCCCCAACCAAAAGGACGACAAAGACATGGCAGGACGTGTAGAAGGCAAGGTTGCGTTCATCACCGGCGCGGCGCGCGGACAGGGCCGCGCGCACGCGGTGCGGTTGGCGGAGGAGGGCGCCGACATCATCGCCGTCGACATCTGCAAGCAGATCGACAGCGTGCAAATCCCGCTGTCCACTCCTGAGGATCTGGCGGAGACCGCCGACCTGGTCAAGGGTCTCAACCGTCGCATCTACACTGCAGAGGTCGACACGCGCGACTTCGACGCGCTCAAGGCCGCCGTCGACGCAGGCGTCGAGCAGCTGGGCCGGCTGGACATCATCGTGGCCAACGCGGGCATCGGCAACGGTGGCGAAACGCTGGACAAGACCAGCGAGGGCGACTGGACGGACATGATCGACGTCAATCTCGGCGGCGTGTGGAAAACCGTGAAAGCCGGTGTGCCGCATATCCTTGCGGGCGGCCGCGGCGGCTCGATCATTCTCACCAGCTCGGTCGGCGGCCTCAAGGCCTACCCGCACACGGGCCACTATGTGGCCGCCAAGCACGGTGTGGTCGGCCTGATGCGCACCTTCGCCGTCGAGCTCGGCGCACAGAATATCCGGGTCAACTCGGTGCATCCGACGAACGTGAACACCCCGCTGTTCATGAACGACGGCACGATGAAGCTGTTCCGCCCCGATCTGGAGAACCCGGGTCCAGACGATATGAAGGTCGTCGGCCAGCTGATGCACACGCTGCCGATCGGCTGGGTAGAGCCCGAGGACATCGCCAACGCCGTACTGTTCCTCGCCTCGGACGAGGCGCGGTACGTCACCGGCGTCACCCTTCCGGTCGACGGTGGCAGCTGCCTGAAATAGATCCGACTCGACGTGACTGTCGCAGGGCTGTCGCTCCCCCGCGGCTGGGACGACATCACCCCGGACTGGATGACGGTCGCCCTGTCGCGCCACCATCCGGGTGCCGTCGTCGATGGCGTGCAGGTGGCGCTGCGCGACGACGGCACCAACCGGCGTGCGCGCCTGGCGCTCACCTATGGGACGGGTTCGGGCCCCGCCACCGTGTTCGCCAAGGCCGTCGACCCCGACCACGCCGAACTCGTCGCGCTGACCAGCGGGCTCTATCACGAGCCCCGTCTGTTCTCCTCGGGTGTCGAGTTAGGGCTGGACCATCCGACCGTCTACCTGGCACTCATCGACGAGAGCCGCCGCGACTTCGTGATGATCATGGAGGACGTCGTCGCCCGCGGCGCCGACCCACGTGACTCCACTCGGCCGATGAGTATCGACCAGGTGGCCAATGGTGTGCGCAGCCTGGCCCGGATGCACAGCCGATTCTGGGGTGACCGCCTCACCTCCCAGGCGACGTTGACGTGGCTGGAGCCGTTCGTGGCGTTCGAGGGCATGCAGTATGCCCCGCTGCACATCGCCCACGAGCGACTGGGTGACACGGTGCCCGCCGAGATCCCGGCGCTGAGCGGTACGGAGTTGTTCATCGACATCTGGGCCCGCTATATCGGCACGCTGACAACCACGCCACCGACTCTGCTGCACGGCGATCCCCACATCGGCAACACTTACGTGCTGCCCGACGATCACGTCGGTTTCCTGGACTGGCAGATGGCCCGTCGCGGCAATTGGTCACTGGACCTCGGCTATTTTCTCCAAGGCGCGCTGACCATCGAGGACCGCAGAGCCGCCGAACGCCATCTGCTCGACGAATACCGCGGCGCGCTCGAGCTGCCCGCTGACGAAACACCGAGCCCCGACGAAATCTGGTTGCGCTACCGCGCGTCGGTTGCCCACGGTCTGGCGATCTGGATGGCAACGCTGTCGGGCGGTGACGCATGGCAGCGGCCCGACATCTGCCTGGCGTTCGCTCAGCGGTACTCCGCGGCGTTCGTCGACCTGGAGACGCGCGCGGCCCTGGACGCCATCGCCGCCTAGTTCATTTGTGGGAAACCCACCGGGCGGGGGTACTCGGGTGCTTGCATAGAACCCGGCCACAGGGGGTGGGATATGAAGCGTCTCAACGGCATGGACGCGATGCTGCTGTACAGCGAGACGCCGAATCTGCACACCCATACGCTGAAGGTGGCGATCATCAACGCTGCCGGTTACGAGGGCGACTTCACGTTCGAGGTGTTTCGGAAGACCGTCGCGCGCCGGCTGCACCTGCTTGATCCGTTGCGGTACCGGCTCATCGACATCCCGTGGAAGCTGCACCATCCGATGTGGCTGCAGGATTGCCCGGTCGACCTCGACTACCACCTGCGCCGCGTAGCGGTGCCGGCGCCCGGTGGCCGTCGCGAACTCGACGAAGTGATCGGTCAGATCGCCAGCACGCCGCTGGACCGCAGCCGCCCGTTGTGGGAATTCCACTTCGCCGAGGGGATGGCCGACGACCGTTTCGCGCTCATCGGCAAGGTGCATCACACCCTGGCCGACGGGGTGGCATCGGCCAATCTGCTGGCCCGCCTCATGGACCTGTCCGGCTCGGCTGCCGACGAGGACACGGAGTACGGCATATGCGACGTGCCCTCGACGTCGAAGCTGCTGTGGGAGGCGCAGCGCGACCACTTCCATCAGATGGCGGCGCTGCCCCAACTGGCTCGCAATGCCGTCTCGGGAGTCTCGCGCCTACGGCGGCGCGCGAAGGAGCGCAGCGACCATCCGGACTTGGCGAAGATGTTCAAGACCCCACCGACGTTCCTCAATCATGTGGTCTCGCCGGGGCGGACGTTCGCCACTGCGTCGGTGTCGCTGGCCGAGGTCAAGGAGACGTCCAAGAAGCTCGGCGTGACATTCAACGACATCGTGCTGGCCACCGCGGCAGGGGGCCTACGCGAACTGCTCTTGCGGTACGACGGGCGCGCGGACCGACCGCTCATGGCGTCGGTGCCGGTGAGTACGGACCCGTCGCCGGATCGGGTCACCGGCAACGAGATCGGAGGCCTTTCGGTGTCGTTGCCCATCCACATCGACGATCCGCTCGAGCGGGTGCGGCTGACATCGTTGTCGACGGCCAGGGCGAAAGAGGACTACGACCTGCTCGGCCCCAAACTGCAGGGACAGTTGATGGAGTACCTGCCGCCTCCGGTGACCCCCGCACTGTTCCGGTGGCAATCCAAGCGCGCTGCACACAACCCGCTGATGAATGTCGCGGTGTCAAGCGTTCCCGGTCCCCGCGAGCATGGCCATATCGGCGGCGCGACGGTCAGTGAGATCTACTCGATCGGGGTGCTTTCGCCCGGCAGCGCCTTCAACATGACGGTGTGGAGCTACGTCGACCAGGTGGACATCTCGATCCTGTCCGACGATCAGACCTTCAACGACATCCATGAGGCGACCGACGCAATGGTCCACGGCCTGACCGAGATACGCACGGCCGCCGGACTGCCGCCGCTGAGCACCGTCGACACCGCGATGGCGCCAGCACCCGCGGCCCGCTAGGTCACGGACCGCGCAGTTCGTTGCGCAGGATCTTTCCGGTGCTGCCGCGGGGCAACTCGTCGAGCACCGTGATCTCCCTGGGCACCTTGTAGTTCGCGAGGTTGTCGCGAACGTGCTGCTTGAGGGCGTCCGGTGTGGCGGACGCCCCGGACTCGAGCACCACGAATGCGATCAGCCGTTGCCCGTACTGCTCGTCGTCGACTCCGAGTACCGCCGCCTCGGCGACCTCCTGGTGGGCGGCCAACGTCTTCTCGACCTCGATCGGGTAGACGTTCTCCCCACCGGACACGATCATCTCGTCGTCGCGGCCCACGACGAACAACCGACCTTCCGCGTCGAGATAGCCCATATCCCCCGACGCCATGAAACCGTCGTGGAAATCCTTGGTTGTTCCGGAGGTGTACCCGTCGAAAAGGGTGCCGCTGCGGACGAAGATCCGCCCCGTCTCACCGGTCGGCACCTCGTTGAATTCCTCGTCAAAAATCCGGATCTCGGTGCCGTCAGCGGGTTTTCCCGCCGTGTCGGGCGCGGCACGCAAGTCGGCGGGGGTGGCGGTCGCGATCATTCCCGCTTCTGTCGCGTTGTAGTTGTTGTAGATCACGTCGCCGAACTGGTCCATGAACTTGATCACCACATCGGGGCGCATGCGTGACCCCGAGGCGGTGGCGAAGCGCAGCGATCGGCCGCTGTAGCGGTTACGCACCTCATCGGGCAGATCCATGATGCGATCGAACATGACGGGAACCACGGCAAGGCCCGTCGCCTGGTGGCGATCGATCAGGTCCAGTGTCGCTTCCGGGTCGAATTTGCGGCGCGTGACGATCGGACATGCCAGCAATGCCGCGAACAGCAGTTGCGAGAATCCCCACGCATGGAACATCGGCGCGACGATGACGATGGGTTCCTCGGCCCGCCACGGTGTGCGGTCGAGCACTGCCTTGAGGTCGCCCGTACCACCACTGCCGGCAGAACGCTTGGCACCCTTGGGTGTTCCGGTCGTTCCCGAGGTGAGCAGGATGATGTCGCTCTTGCGGTCGGACGGGCGGGGCCGTTGACCGGCGTGGCGTTCGATCAGATTGTCCGCGGTCAGCGGGACGTCGGTGCGCTCGGTCCAGCCCAGGATGCGGGTGGTGTCCGGCCTGCCGTCGAGGGCCCGGTCGACGATCGCCGTGAACTCCTCGTCGTATATCACCGCGTCGGCCCCCTCGCGTTCGACGACCTCGGCCAGCGCGGGACCGGCGAACGATGTGTTGAGAAGCAGCACATCGGAGCCGATCCGGTTGGATCCCACCAGCGCCTCGATGAATCCGCGGTGGTTACGACACATCACCGCAACGGTTTTGGGGGTTCCGGTCGGCAGGGCCTGAAGTGCCGCGGCCAAGGCGTCACAGCGGTCGTCGAGCTCCCGCCACGTCAACGTGCCGCGCTCGTCGACCAGCCCGATCCGGTCGGGACAGCGTTGGGCGGCGATCGCGAACCCCACGGTCGCGGTCATCCCGACCCTGCGCACCGCCGCGCCCATCCGCAGATAGCGGTCCGGCCGCATCGGTGCGATCAACCGTGCGTTAACAAGCGTTTGAAGAACTCCCAGAGTGTCGGCCACGATCCGTCAGCCAAGCACAGGAAAGCGGCGTTCGCGGGCGAGTTCGTCGAGCGCCTCCTGCATCACAGCCCGAACGTGGAGGTCGACCATCTCGATATCGGGTTTCTCGCCGAACTCGGCCACCACGTCGATGGGTTCGAGGATCCGGGTGACGATCTTGGAAGGCAGCGGCACGTTCGGCGGGAAGAACACGGAAAGTCCGAACGGGAAGCCGACGCTGATGGGCAACATCTCCGCCCGCAACCGGTTGAGACCGATCCGCCGTGCGATCGAGTCCCCGCGCGCGAGGAACAGCTGCGTCTCCTGGGCCCCGATCGACACCATCGGCACGATGGGCACGCCCGACTCGATCGCCGTCCTGACGTATCCCTTGCGGTTATTGAAGTCGACGACGTTCTCGGTGAAGGTCGGGCGATACGAGTCGTAGTCGCCGCCGGGGAACACCAGCACGAGTGCGCCGTCCCGCAGCGCCTGGGCGGCGTTCTCCCGGTTGGCTTCGATGACACCGGCGCGGTGCAGCAGGTCCCCGACGGGTCCGAAGAAGATCGCGTCGTGGCCGAGTGTGTACACCGGACGGTCGTAGCCGAACTTCTGGTAGAACGCCGGCGCGAAGACGAGGACGTCGGGCGTGAACATGCCACCGGAGTGGTTGGACACCAGCAGCGCGCCGCCGGCCGCGGGCATCCGATCCAGATCGCGCACCTCGGCGCGGAAGTACCGCTTGATGAGTGGGCCGACCCGGCCCACGATCTGCCGCGTGAGATCGGGATCCCACTTGGCGACCAACTTGTCCGCCCCGTCGCTCATGATGTGTTTGTTCCCAACTTTGTCCCCCACTACCCAGCGTCGCGTGAGTAGTAGTACTCTCCAAAAAAGAGAATAACATATCCGCAGGTAGGAGACATATGTCTGATACGGTGATCGTCACTGGTGGCTTTGGCCTCGTGGGATCGCAGACCGTTGCGCGCCTGGCGGCTCTGGGTCGGCGGGTGGTCGTGGCCGACCTGGAGACACCCGCCAACACCAAGGCCGCGCACACGCTGCCGGCCGACGTCGAGGTCCGGTGGACCGACCTCACGGATGCCGACCAGGTTCAGCGTCTGGTGTCTGACACCTCCCCCGCG
>CAZOIX010000193.1:0-6987 GCA_964579685.1 uncultured Mycobacterium sp. | reverse complement strand
CACCGTGGCGATGCCCGGGTGGTTGAGCATCGCCACGGTGCGGGCCTCGGCGCGAAACCGTTCCACGAACTCGGCGTCCTCGGAGTACTCGGCCTTGAGCACCTTGATCGCCACCCGCCGTCCCAGCCGGGAGTCGATCCCTTCCCAGACCTGACCCATGCCGCCGGTCGCGATCAGCCGCTGCAGCCGGTAGCGACCCGACAGGGTGACACCCACGCGAGGACTCATGAGCCCTCCCGCAGCGCAGCGGCGATGGTGGCCCGCCCGATCGGGGCGGCCAACGCCCCTCCGGTGGCCGACAGCAGGTTGCCCCCGTTCTCGACCAACACGGCGACGGCGACCTTGGGTGCCTGCGCAGGGGCGAATGCGATGTACCAGGCATGCGGTGGGGTGTTGCGCGGATCGCTGCCGTGCTCCGCTGTGCCGGTCTTGGAGGCGATCTGCACGCCGGCGATGGCTCCCTTCTGCTGCGTCACCTGCTCAGCGGCGACCATCAGATCCGTCAGTGTATCGGCGACCTCGTGCGACACTGCTCGCCGCTCTTCCTGCGGCGTCGCCGTGCCGATATTGGAGAGGTCGGGCCCCTTGAGGCTATCGACCAGGTACGGCCTCATCGTCACCCCGTCGTTGGCGATGGTCGCGGCGACCTGGGCGTTCTGCAGCGGCGTCACCGCCACGTCCTTCTGCCCGATGCTCGATATGCCCAACGCGGCGGAGTCCACGATCGGTCCCACGGTCGACTCGGCAACCTGAAGCGGAATCATCGGGGGAGGAGTGTCGAACCCGAACGAAAGCGCCGCGGACCGCAACGCCTCCCGGCCCGTGTCGAGTCCGAGCTGGACGAAGGCGGTGTTGCAGGACTTCGCGAACGCCTGGCGCAACGTGGCCGTCGGCCCGCTGCCACATGTGGAACCGTCGTAGTTCTCCAACGTTGCGGTGCTGTCGGGCAACGGAATCCGGGCGGCGGCGGTGAGTGGGGTGTCCTCGGTGGCACCGCGTTGCAGGGCCGCCGCGGTGGTGATGACCTTGAACGTGGAGCCGGGCGGGTAGGTCTCGGAGATCGCGCGGTTCAACAACGGCGAATCGGGGTTGTCGCGCAACTGCTTCCAGGTGGCCGACTGCTCTTCCATATTGTGCGTCGCCAACAGGTTGGGATCGTAGGACGGCGACGAGACCATCGCGAGAATCTTGCCGGTCGACGGCTCGAGCGCCACCACCGAGCCCTTGCACGGCCCGCCGCAGCCGTCTTTCATCGCATCCCAAGCCGCCTGTTGCACTTGGGGATTGATCGTGGTGTCGACGTTCCCACCGCGAGGATCGCGGCCGGTGAAGAAGTCGGCGAGCCGCCGCGCGAACAGGCGCTGGTCTGACCCGTTGAGGACGGTGTCCTCGGCGCGCTCCAGGCCGGTGCTGGAGTAGCGCAGCGAGTAGAAACCGGTGACCGGTGCATACATGTACGGATTCGGATACACGCGAAGGAAGCGGAAGCGGCCATTGGTGGAGACGGAATACGCCAGGAGCTGACCGCCGGCGGAGATCTGGCCGCGCTGACGCGAATACTCGTCGAGCAGCACACGTTGGTTGCGCGGATCAGCGCGCAGCCCGTCCGCGGTGAACACCTGTGTCAGCGTTGCATTGGCCAGGAGCAACACCACCAGGGCCATGACGGCGATGGAGATGCGGCGAAGCGAGGTGTTCATACCTTCTCGATCACCTCGGTGCTCACCGCCGCGATCGGGGCCGCTGTCTGCGGCGTGGTGACGATGGGGCGCCGGGCGGCGTGGGATATCCGGACCAGAATCGCCAGCAGCAGGTAGTTCGCCAGCAGCGAGGAGCCGCCGTAGGACATCCACGGCGTGGTCAGCCCGGTCAACGGGATCAGCTTCGTCACACCCCCCACCACGATGAACAGCTGGATCGCCAGGGTGGAGGCCAGCCCGGCGGCCAACAGCTTGCCGAAGCTGTCGCGCACCGCGATCGCGGTCCGGAGACCGCGGACGATCACGATCGTGTACAGCATCAGCACGGCGGCCAACCCGACCAAACCGAGTTCCTCACCGACGGCGGCGATGATGAAGTCGGTCGCCGCGGCGGGCACGGTGCTCGGCTGCCCATTGCCCAGTCCCGTCCCGAAGATGCCTCCGGTGGCGAAGCTGAACATCGACTGCACCATCTGGTATCCGGCGCCCTCAGGGTCGGCAAACGGGTCCAGCCAGTTCTGCACGCGCACCCGGACGTGATCGAAAAGGTAATACGCGGCAACGCTTCCCGCGGCAAACAGCGCCAAGCCCAGGACAACCCAGCTGAACCGGTCGGTCGCGATGTAGACCATCACCAGAAAGGACGCGTACAACAACAGAGACGTGCCGAGATCCTTCTCGAAGATCATCACGCCGACCGAGGCGATCCAGGCGGCCAGCAGGGGAGCGAGGTCGCGAGGCCTTGGCAGATCCATGCCGAGAACGTGTTTACCCGCGCTGGTGAACACGCTGCGCTTGGCCACCAGCACCGACGCGAAGAAGATGAGCAGCAGGATCTTCGAGAACTCGGCCGGCTGAATGGAGAAGCCAGGGAACTGAATCCAGATCTTCGCGCCGTTCTGCTCGGACATCGAGCGGGGAAGCAGCGCTGGAATGAGCAGCAGGACAAGACCGGTGAGGCCACAGACGTATCCGTACCGCGCAAGCATGCGGTGATCGCGCAGGAAGATCACGACGAGCGAAAAGCCGATGACGCCGACGAGTGTCCACAGCATCTGCTGGTCGGCGGTGCCGCCGAGGCCGTGCTCGATCGCGGCTCCCTCGGCGAGGTCCAACCGGTGGATCATCACCAGGCCCAGCCCGTTCAGCAGCGCGACGAGGGGAAGCAGCAGCGGGTCGGCATACGGCGCGAACCGTCGTACCGCGAGATGCGCACCGGCGAACAGCGCCAGGTAGGCGATGGCGTACTGCGCGAGATCCCAACGCAGGCCCTGTTCCTGGTTGGCCTCGACGAGCAGCAGAGCAACCGTGGTGATCACCGCGGCGAAGCCGAGCAGGAAGAGTTCGGCGTTGCGGCGGTTGGGCAGTGGGGGAGTGACGGCCACGGGTGATTGCGGCTGGGTCGTCATGACAGTTCCCGGCAGTTCGTCCCGGGTTCCGGTGGCGGTGGGGGCAGCGCGGTGACGGTCTGCGACGGTGTGGACGCGGGCGCCGAGGTGGCCGGCGGCGGCGCGGTTGTCGACGGATCAGGCGATGCGGCCGGGGTCGACTCCGGGGCGGCGGAGGAGGGGCTGCTGGTCAGCGTCCGTGGAGTTTCCGGCGCAGGAGTCTGCGTAGCTTCTGTCGGCGCACCCGTCGTCACATTGTCGGGCGGATTATTGGGCACGCCAGGAGAATTCGTCGCGGCCGGCGAATGCGGCGCGGAGCGTGGGGTGGTGGCCGGAGGCGGTGGCAGCGGCGCGCAGACGGGCAGCACCGACTCATGGGCGAGCTTGTTGATCTGGACGATCGCGTCGTCCTCCGAGCCTGTCGGTAGGCCCGTCTGGACTTGTTGTCGTTCGGTCTGTTTGAGGTCGCTTACCCGAAACAGTTGGCACCCTGACGTGGACTGTCCGGGCGCGACGAGGTTGAGTTCGTTGCGGTCGGTGAGGCAGCCGTTCCGGTAGGTCTCCTGCAGGGGCAGGCCGAGGATCGACCCCGGCACGCCGCGCATGATCGACACGGTGCCGTCGTGCGCGGCGACGTAGTAGTTGCTGCGCACGATCTCTCGGCCGATGGCCAGGGCGGCGATCACCACCAGAACGAAAACCGCGGCGGCGATGAATATTCGCCGCCGCGATCTCGGTTCCGGTACCGGCTCTTCGGGTGGACGTTCGATCCGTTTGGCGACATTGCGCCGCGGGTTGAACGCGGACGCGCGGCCCGCCGCGGTGTTGGGTGGCGCGGACTGATCGTCGTCACCGGACACCGCGCCCGCGAGAATCGGCTGCGTCTGGCCGTAGTCGTAGTCGACGACGTCGGCCACCACCACCGTGACGTTGTCGGGTCCGCCGCCGCGCAACGCCAATTCGATTAGGCGGTCGGCACTCTCGGCGACGTCGGAGATCTGCAGCGCCTCCAGGATGGTGTCGTGGCTGACCGGATCCGACAGTCCGTCCGAGCACAGCAGGTAGCGGTCGCCGGCGCGGGCCTCGCGCATGATGAGGGTGGGTTCGACCTCGTGACCGGTCAGTGCCCGCATGATCAGCGAGCGCTGCGGATGGCTGTGCGCCTCCTCCAACGTGATGCGACCCTCGTCGACCAGCGTCTGGACGAACGTGTCGTCCTTGGTGATCTGGTTGAGTTCGCCGTCGCGGAGTAGGTAGCCGCGCGAGTCACCGATGTGCACCAGTCCAAGACGATTGCCCGCGAACAGGATCGCGGTCAACGTCGTGCCCATACCCTCGAGTTCGGGGTCCGCCTCGACCTGCGCGGCGATGGCGGAATTGCCCTCGCGGACGGCGGTGTCGAGCTGGCTCAGCAGATCACCGCCGGGCTCGTCGTCGTCGAGGTGGGCCAGCGCCGCGATCACCAACTGGGAGGCGACTTCACCGGCCGCATGACCACCCATCCCGTCGGCGAGGGCGAGCAGCCGCGCACCGGCGTAGACGGAGTCCTCGTTGTTGGCCCGGACCAGGCCGCGGTCGCTGCGCGCGGCGTATCGAAGCACCAGTGTCACGGGCGCAGCTCAATTACTGTCTTGCCGATTCGAACCGGCGTGCCCATCGAAACGCGTACCGCAGTCGTCACCTTGGCCCTGTCGAGGTATGTGCCGTTTGTCGATCCTAGGTCTTCTACGTACCATTCCGAACCTCGAGGGGACAGCCTGGCGTGCCGTGTCGAGGCGTAATCGTCGGTGAGCACCAGCGTGGAGTCGTCCGCGCGGCCGATGAGCACCGGCTGACTGCCCAGCGTGATCCGGGTACCGGCCAGCGCACCTTCCGTCACGACCAGCTGTCGCGCCACGTTCCTGAGGCCGCGACTGGGCAGCAGCGAACCGCGCAACGGCAGTCCCCGTCGCACCATGACCGCTCCGGTCGGCGCATAGATGTCGGTCCTCAGGATCCGCAGCACCGACCAGATGAACAACCACAGAAGCAACAGAAAGCCGACGCGTGTCAGTTGCAGTACCAACCCCTGCATCTGACGTCCTCTCCGTCCCCATTCGTTTACGTCGCACCGACCACAGAACCAAGTCGCCACCTTCGGCAACGTCACGATACTTGGACAGCCACCGGCATGAGGGTGAAGCCGACAGCTTCCCCCCGCCGTCTGACGATCGGCTGAGCTTCAGGCTCTCAATGCACGCGGACGACGATCTCCGAGTGCCCCAGCCGGATCACGTCGCCGTCGGCCAGCTGCCACTCCTGCACCGGCGCGTTGTTGACCGTCGTGCCGTTGGTCGAATTGAGGTCGGAGAGCAGCGCCACCTGACCGTCCCACCGGATTTCCAGGTGACGCCGGGACACGCCGGTGTCCGGCAGCCGGAACTGGGCGTCCTGTCCGCGGCCCACCACGTTCGCGCCTTCACGCAGTTGATAGGTGCGGTTACTGCCGTCGTCGAGATGCAATGTGACGGTGGCGGCTGCCGGCGGGTAGTCGCCCTGGCCGTAGCCGTAGCCGCCCTGCTGCTGGCCGTAGTCGTAGCCGCCCTGAGGCTCGCCGTAGCCCGGTTCGGCGTAACCGGCACCGGCATCGCCGTAGCGCCCGTAATCAGGCTGCCCGCCGTAGCCCTGGTCCTGGCGACCGTAGGCCTGCCCGCCGTAGCCCTGGTCCGGATAGCCACCCTGCTCCGGGTAGCCGCCCTGGTCGGGATATGGCGGCCGGGCCTCGGGACGGCCGTAGCCGCCCTCGTCGGGTCGGCCGGGCGGGCGGCCGTAGTCGTACTCACCCTGGGGCGGGCCGTAACCCGGGGGGCCGTAACCTCCCGGCGCCTGGCGATAGCCCTGGTCCGGGTATCCGCCTTGCGGCGGGCCGTAGCCGGCGGGCGGGCGCTGCTCATACGACGGCGGCGGGTAGCCCTGGTCCGGATATCCGCCCTGTTCCGGGTAACCGCCCTGATCGGGGTAACCGCCCTGCCGCGGCGGGTAGGCCTCGCGCTGGGGTGGGTAGCCGCCCTGGTCCTGCGGCGGGTAGGGGCCGCGGGGGTCGGGGCCCCGGTCCTCGGGCCGGCCATATCGGTCGTCGTAATAGTCGTCGGCGGGCCGCCCGGGGCCCTGGCCGCCGTATTGGGTCGGGTTGTCGCTCATCGGTACTCCTGATTCTGCGTTGGACGATTCTCTGCGGGGTGGTGGGGCGGGATCGCCACTGGTGGAGTCAGGATTGACCGCCCCTCGCGCGCGAAACTGTCCGGTGTGCAGGCTGGATGATTGTTCGAACCTGACGACCACATCACCATACGTTTGCCATCCCTGCTCACGGATGTATCCCTCCAAGTGCTTGGCAAAAGTCGTGGATGTGAGGTCCGGGTCGGCGCTCACCTTCTGATAGTCAGGCACACTGAGGGTAATGACGTAGTCGTTTGGCGCCAAAACTCGCCCCGCGGCGACTTCACGAGCGCCGGCTTCGGCTTCCCGACGAAGCATCGCCTCGACCTCTTGCGGAACGATCGATCCGCCGAACACCCGGGCGAATGCATCGCCAACGGTCGACTCGAGCCTGCGCTCGAAGCGGTCGACCAGACCCATATCACCGCCCGCCTTACTCGTCGTCTAGTTCATGCCGTGTTCAACCCGTGTGTCGCCTGGCCACACCCTCCGGTTGCATGGTATCGGCCCAGCACGGCGCAGCGGGAACAATGAGATCCTGAGAATTGGATCGCGGCAGGTCAGCGACGTTTGGGTGGGTGGTGTTCACGTCACAGGCGCGGTTGGGGTGTGGGGCGCCGTGCGTGATAGGCTCCCCCGGTTGTTGGGGCGAGTGGCGGAATGGCAGACGCGCTGGCTTCAGGTGCCAGTGTCCTTCGGGA
>CAZOIX010000192.1:0-6989 GCA_964579685.1 uncultured Mycobacterium sp. | reverse complement strand
CATCAGGATCCGGGCTGCGCGGATTGTCTTTCTTTCGGCCCAGCAGGTTCACGCTTTTCAGGTTACTTCCGGCGCGTCGGGCGCCCGGCGGGGGCCGTGGGGCTAACTCGGGAATAGTGCCCGGACACGGTACCGTGGACCTAGTACGCCGCACATTGATGAGGCTTTACAGGAGACGTAATGACTGCTCAGGGAGAGACGGCAACCGCCACCCACGGCGCGAAGCTGACCGACGCCGCCGCCGCCAAGGCCAAGGCGCTGCTCGATCAGGAGGGCCGTGACGATCTGGCCCTGCGCATCGCCGTGCAGCCGGGTGGCTGCGCCGGTCTGCGCTACAACCTGTTCTTCGACGACAGAGCGCTGGACGGGGATGCGACCGTGGAATTCGGCGGCGTGGCGCTGACGATCGACCGGATGAGTGCGCCTTATGTCGAGGGCGCCACCATCGACTTCGTCGACACCATCGAGAAGCAGGGCTTCACCATCGACAACCCGAACGCCACCGGTTCGTGCGCGTGCGGCGACTCGTTCAACTGATTCAGTACTGACCCGTCGTCCGCGGCAGATAAGAGCAGACCAGGACCTCGTCGTCCTGGGTGAGGATCTGCGCGACGCCCTGCTGTTCGCCTTCGATGCGCGGCTGGCCGCGGCGTGAGCTGGACGAGGGCTCGACCTGCATGGTGAACAGCACCTGGGCCTGATGAGGCGACCACATCACGATCTTGTCGATGGACGTCACCTCGGCGTGCCCGTACTGCTGGCGGAAGGCGTCACTGGCGAGGTTGGCCAGGGCGAGATCGGAACGGCGTTCCTTGACCGCGTCGAACATCCCGCACAGCGTGTGCCGGGCGACCGTCTCGTCGTCCCCGTTGGTCATGGCGTCGAGATATTCCTGGATCGCCGCCTTAGCGGATGCGTCGGACAGCGCGCCGGATCCCGGCGCGTCGCTGCCGCGGGCAGCCAGGACAACCGCGGCCACCGTCGCCGCGACCACGACGAGCACCGCCAAGACGCCCGCGATCACCGGCCAGCGCCGCTTCCTCGGGTATTCCACCGGCGGCGGAAGCATTCCCGGGTAGGGCTCCGGATAGAGCTGCGATCCCAACGGCTGCGGGCCTGTGTGCGGATACATTTGCGGGCGGACCGGTCCGGCGCCATATTCGGGCGGGTACGGACCGGACATGTATTTGCTCCCCAGAAGTGTGTGTCGGAATTGGCCTGTCTACAGTGACCGAGCGGGTACTCGTACGCAGGTTAGCGCACCTGGCGTGGGTGGCCCGCTCGGTAAGGTTTAGCTAGACGGCTTAAATAATGAAGGGTGACGTTTCGTGACCATTGCGGTGACCGGATCGATCGCGACCGACCATCTGATGCGGTTTCCCGGGAAATTCTCCGAACAGCTTCTGCCCGAGCATCTGCAGAAGGTGTCGCTGAGTTTCCTCGTCGACGACCTCGTCGTCCATCGCGGTGGCGTCGCGGGCAACATGGCCTTCGCCATCGGTGTCCTCGGTGGTAACGCGGCGCTCGTCGGCGCGGTGGGACGGGACTTCGACGACTATCGCAGCTGGCTGGAGTCGGCCGGAGTGGACACCGGCAGTGTGCTCGTCTCCGACACGGCCTACACGGCGCGATTCGTGTGCACGACCGACGAGGCGATGGCGCAGATCGCATCGTTCTATCCCGGTGCGATGTCCGAGGCCAGGAACATCTCGCTGGCCGATGTCGTGAAGCGCGTCGGCACACCGGAATTGGTGATCGTGGGGGCCAACGACCCCGAGGCGATGTTCCTGCACACCGAGGAGTGCCGCAAACTCGGCCTGGCGTTCGCCGCCGACCCCTCTCAGCAGTTGGCCCGGCTGTCCGGCGACGAGATCCGCAAGCTCATCGATGGCGCGGAATACCTGTTCACCAACGACTACGAGTGGGATCTACTGCTGCAGAAGTCCGGCTGGAGCGAGGCTCAGGTGATGAGCCAGATCGGGCTTCGGGTCACGACGTTGGGGCCCAAGGGTGTGGACCTGGTCAGCTCGGGCGGCACCTTCATCCATGTCGACGTCGTCCCGGAGAAGCACCAGGCCGACCCCACCGGAATCGGCGACGCCTTCCGCGCCGGCTTCCTCACCGGTCGCAGTGCAGGGCTGAGCCTGGAACGGTCGGCTCAGCTGGCTTCCCTGGTCGCGGTGCTGGTGTTCGAGGCGCCGGGCCCACAGGAGTGGAGCTGGGACCGTGATGAAGCCGTGCGGCGGCTGACCGACGCGTACGGTGCCGATGCCGGCGGGGAGATTGCCAACGCCCTCAAGTGATTACAGCTGGACGGGGTATGTCGGCTCGCCGATCTGGGGAGTCACGCTGCGCTCGACGAATATCGCGTGCCACAGCATGAAGATCAGTACCGTCCACAGCCGTCGGCTGTGATCGCTTGTGCCACTCCGATGTTCGTCGAGCATCCGGGTGACGGCGCCGAGATCGATCAGCTCGCCCGCCGCTGAGGTGCCGACCATCTGATACGCCCAGTCCTGCAGCTCGCCGGTCTGCAGCCAGTGCCTGATCGGGACGGGGAAGCCCAGCTTCGGCCTGTTGAGCACGTGCGCGGGCACGATCGGCTCCAATGCGCGGCGCAGCGCGAACTTCGTCGTCGTCCTCGTGATCTTCTGGTCGAGCGGAAGCCGTGATGCCACCGCGAAGACCTCGGGATCCAGGAACGGCACCCGCAGCTCCAGTGAATTGGCCATCGTCATCTTGTCGGCCTTGACCAGGATGTCGCCGCGCAACCAGGTGAACAGGTCGATGTGTTGCATCCGGGCCACGGGGTCCCAACCGTGCGATGTCGCGTAGATCGGTGCCGTGATGTCGGTGTGGGTCCATTCCGGACGGAATCCCGGCAAGACCGCCCGCAGCTGTTCGTCGGAGAAGCTGCGCGCGTTGCCGTAGTAACGCTCCTCGAGCGTCAGCGATCCCCGGTGCAGCAGGCTCTTGCCGCGAAGACCTTCGGGGAGCGGCCGCGAGGCCCGGCCCAGTGACCGCCGAACAGGCCGCGGCAGATAGTCGAACGGGCGTAGGGACAACGGTTCCCGGTAGATGGTGTAACCGCCGAAGAGTTCGTCGGCGCCCTCGCCGGAGAGCACCACCTTGACGTATTTGCGGGCCTCGCGGGCGATGAAGAACAGCGGGACCAGCGCCGGGTCGGCGACCGGTTCGTCGAGATACCAGACGATTTCAGGCAGCGCAGCGACGAACTCTGCCTGGCTGACGACCTTCGTCACGTGCCGTGCACCGATGGCTTCGGCCGACGCGACGGCGACGTCGACCTCGGAATAGCCCTCGCGCTCGAAGCCGGTGGTGAACGTGATCAGCTTCGGGTTCTGCCGCATGGCGAGTGCGGCGATCGCCGTCGAATCGATGCCGCCGGACAGGAACGCGCCCACCGTGACGTCGGCGCGCATGTGCTTGGCCACGGAGTCTTCCAGCACCGCGGTGATCTCGTCGTAGCGCGCGGTGGGCGCGGCATCGAACCCGGGGGTGAAGTACCGCGTCACCTCGGGCGGCCTTCCCGGCCGCAGCCGTGCGTAGCTGCCCGATTCGAGCCTGCGTACACCGCGGTGCAGCGTCTCCGGTTCGGGCACGTACTGCAGCACCGTGTAGTGCTGCACGGCGCGCTGGTCGATCCCCAGGTCGATGCCGATGATCCCGGCGAGATCCAGCAGGCACTTCTTCTCGCTGCCGAACACGGTACCGCCGTCGCCGGTCGCCATGTACAGCGGCTTGATGCCGAACGGGTCACGCGCACAAAACAATTCGCCTTCGACGGTGTCCCACAATGCGAACGCGAACATGCCGCGCAGCCGGGTCAGGGCCGCCGTACCCCAGTAGTGGTAGGCGGCCACGATCGCCTCGCTGTCGCCGTCGGTGGCGAACACGGCTCCGTGGTCGGCGTGCAGTTGCGCCCGCAACTCCAGGTAGTTGTAGATCTCGCCGTTGAACACCAGAACGTATCGGTCAGGGGACTCCGGCGGGCCCCACCGCAGCGGCTGGTGGCTGTGGGCGATGTCGATGATCGACAACCGGTTGAACCCCAGCACCGTGGTGGGTCGTTCGGCGTCGTCCGACCACGTGCCCGGCTCGTCGGGGCCGCGGTGGCGCATCAGGTGCGACGCGCCAGAAACCGCCGCCACGAGGTCTGCGGATACCTCAGCCGAGGGGTCGGTCACCAGGGCCAGCAGTCCGCACACCGCGCCAGTATGCCTAATCGGTGACCTGTGTCGAGACCTGCGTCCAGAGGTGGTCTACGCTGCGTAGTATTCGGCTTTCTGTCCCGACGTCTAGGAGGCGCCAGCGTGACACCTCGCGGTGTGAAGGTGGTGGCGTTGTCAGTCCTACTCGGCAGCATGACGGTGCTGCTCAGCGGGTGTGACTGGTCCGAGGTTCTCGGGCTGGGGTGGCCCCGCGGGATCACCCCGGAGGCGCATCTGAATCGCGAGCTGTGGATCGGCTCGGTGATCGCCTCGCTGGTCGTCGGCGTCATCGTGTGGGGCCTGATCTTCTGGTCCACGGCGTTTCACCGCCGCAAGAAGGATGACACCGAGCTGCCGCGCCAGTTCGGCTACAACATGCCGCTGGAGCTGGTGCTCACGGTGGTGCCGTTCCTGATCATCTCGGTGCTCTTCTACTTCACCGTCGTGGTGCAGGAGAAGATGCTGCACAAGGAGCCCAATCCCGAGGTGACGATCGACGTCACGGCATTCCAGTGGAACTGGAAATTCGGCTATCAGAACGTGAACTACTCCGACGGCACGTTCACCTACGACGGGGCCGATCCCGAGCGCAAGGAGGCGGTGGCCTCCGGCCCGGAGGGGGTGGAGGGACCGCACGGCGGCGAGTACGGGGCCATTGCGGGGAAGAACCCCGAAGACCGCAGCTATCTGAATTTCGACAAGATCGAAACCCTGGGCACCTCCACCGAGATCCCTGTTCTGGTGGTGCCGTCGGGTAAGCGCATCGAATTTCAGATCGCCTCCGCGGACGTCATCCACGGCTTCTGGGTGCCCGAATTCCTCTTCAAACGCGATGTGATGCCGAACCCGGAACCCAACAACTCCGACAACGTGTTCCAGATCAGTGAGATCAACCAGAACGGCGCGTTCGTCGGCCGGTGCACGGAGATGTGCGGCACCTATCACTCGATGATGAATTTCGAGCTGAGAGTGGTGTCGCCCAACGACTTCAAGGCGTACCTGGAGCAGCGGATGGACGGCAAGACCAACGCCGAGGCACTGCAGGCCATCGATCAGCCGCCGCTGGCGGTCACGACGAAGCCGTTCGATACCCGCCGCGGTGAACAGGCACCCCAGCTCACGCAGGCCAGCAAGTAGGGACACCACATGCATATCGAAGCCAGGCTGTTCGAGTTCCTGACCGCGTTCTTCGTCCTGGCCGCGGTGGTCTACGGCGTGCTGACGGCGATGTTCCAGTACGGCGGTATCGAGTGGGCGGGCACCACCGCATTGGTCCTGACGGCGGGGCTGACGTTGATCACCGGCACGTTCTTCCGGTTCGTGGCCCGGCGCCTGGACACCCGGCCCGAGGACTACGAGGACGCCGAGATCAGTGACGGCGCCGGCGAGCTGGGATTTTTCAGCCCGCACAGCTGGTGGCCGATCTTCATCGCGCTGTCGGCATCCGTCACCGCCGTGGGCGTCGCGCTCTGGCTGCCGTGGCTGATCGTGGCCGGCGCGTGTTTCGTCCTGACGACGGTCGGCGGCCTGGTCTTCGAGTACTACACCGGACCCGAGAAGCACTGACACCGACCGCGGCCGACCACCTGCCGACAAGGTCACAATCGGGGCACTACTTGTTCGGTTACCCGTGCTGCGAGATTCATCGGGATCTGGTGTTTGGGTAGTGTTGCCGGGGCAGGTGAGTGGAGAAGGATAGGCGTAGATGAGCGGGCCGAACCCCCCTGAAGGGGCCGATCTGCCGGGTCAGGAGCCAGGCAGCAGTTCCGGTAGGCCGGAGGGCAGCGAACCCGATACCTATTCGCAGGCCTACTCGGCCCCGGAATCCGAGCAGTTCACCAGTGGCCCCTACATACCCGCGGATTCCGGCCTATACGACTACGACACCTACGACCACAGCGAGCACGTCGTACAGACCGAACCGCCGCGGTGGCCATGGGTGGTCGGGGTGGTGGCGATCGTCGCGGCCATCGCGCTGGTCGTTTCCGTATCGGTGCTGGTGACCAGGACCGACACCAACAACCTCGCGACGCCGGCCACCACGAAGAGCACACCGCCACCCCCGCCGCCGGTGCAGGACGAGATCACCACGACGACTCCGCCGCCACCGCCGCCGCCTCCGCCGCCGCCCTCAGAGCCGCCGCCGCCACCGGAAACCGTGACCGTCACCGAGGAGCCCGAACCGCCTCCGCCGCCTCCGGCACCCGCAGAGCCGCCGCCTCCGCCTCCGGAAACCGCGGCGCCGCCGCCGCCCACCACCACGCGCGCCGGACCGCGCCAGGTCACCTACTCGGTGACCGGGACGAAGGCGCCGGGAGACATCATCACGGTCACCTACGTCGACGCCTCGGGCCGCAGCCGCACGCAGCGAAACGTCTACATTCCGTGGTCGCTGACCGTGACCCCCATCTCGCAGTCCGAGGTGGGCTCCGTGCAGGCGTCGAGCCTCTTCCTCGTCAGCAGGCTCAACTGCTCGATCACGACCAGCGATGGCACCGTGTTGTCGTCCAACACCAACAACTCCGCTCAGACGGCCTGCTGATGCCCTCCGTCACCGATTCCGTGGGGAGCCTGCGGGTGCGCCCGGGCCTGGACCCGGGTGAACTGGATCGCACCGACCGCGTTCTGCTGGGTGCCTGCGCGGCGATCTGGCTCGCGGCCCTCGGCACATGTGTCGCCGCCACCGTGGCGCTGATCGACCTGGGGAGCGGGCGTCTGCAGGCTTCGGGCGATTCGGGCTCTCCGTGGCTGCTGTAC
>CAZOIX010000191.1:0-6990 GCA_964579685.1 uncultured Mycobacterium sp. | reverse complement strand
GTAAGCCGACGGATTTACAGTCCGCTCCCATTGGCCGCTCGGGCAACCTGCCTGGGTGCTGCACCACCCGGGTACCGGTTTGGTGCGACTAGCAGGGTACAACGAGGATGGCGCTAAGACGAAAACGCACCAGCCATAGCGAGGAGGCCCGAGTCCAATGGCGGATTCATCGTTCGACGTCGTGAGCAAGGTCGACCGCCAAGAGGTCGACAACGCACTGAACCAGGCTGCCAAGGAGCTGTCCACCCGCTACGACTTCCGCGGGACCGACACCTCCATCGCCTGGCAGGGCGAGGAGACAGTCGTCATCACGTCCTCGACCGAGGAAAGGGTGAAGGCGGCCATCGATGTCTTCAAGGAGAAGTTGATCCGCCGCGACATCTCCATGAAGGCCTTCGACGCCGGCGAACCCCAGGCCTCGGGCAAGACCTACAAGGTCAGCGGGCAGATCAAGCAGGGCATCAGCAGCGAGGAAGCCAAGAAGATCACCAAGATCATCCGCGACGACGGTCCCAAGGGCGTCAAAGCCCAGATCCAGGGCGAAGAGATCCGGGTGTCGTCGAAGAAGCGTGACGATCTGCAGGCCGTCATCGCCCTGCTTAAGGGTGCTGACCTGGAGGTCGCCCTGCAGTTCGTCAACTACCGCTGACAGTTCGCCAACTGCCGGTGCAACCACGGTCGGCAGTCATACCCTGATCGGCATGGCACCTGCGCAACGCGAACCCAAAGTCGTCGTCCTCGGTGGTGGGTCCTGGGGCACCACCGTGGCGTCCATCTGCGCCAGGCGCGGACCGACGCTGCAGTGGGTGCGCTCGGAGGAGACCGCCAACGACATCAACGAGAAGCACCGCAACAGCAAGTACCTCGGCAACGAGGTCGAACTGGCGCTGACGCTGCAGGCCACCACCGACTTCTCCGAGGCGGCCGAGTGCGCCGACGTCATCGTTATGGGGGTGCCGTCGCACGGCTTCCGTGCGGTGCTCACCGAGCTGGCCAAGGAACTACGGCCGTGGGTCCCGGTGGTGTCGCTGGTGAAGGGTCTCGAGCAGGGCACGAACTACCGGATGAGCCAGATCGTCGAGGAGGTGCTGCCGGGACACCCGGCGGGCATCCTGGCCGGACCCAACATCGCGCGAGAGGTGGCCGAGGGATATGCCGCCGCAGCGGTCCTCGCGATGCCCGACCAAAGTCTGGCATCGAACCTCGGAAATCTCTTCCGCACGAGGAGATTCCGGACCTACACCACCGATGACGTCGTCGGGGTGGAGATGGCGGGTGCACTCAAGAACGTGTATGCGATCGCCGTGGGAATGGGCTATTCCCTTGGCATCGGCGAGAACACCCGCGCGATGGTGATCGCCCGCGCGCTGCGTGAGATGTCGAAACTCGGCGAAGCGATGGGCGGTCACCGCGACACGTTCTCCGGCGTCGCGGGCATGGGCGATCTCATCGTGACGTGCACCAGCCAGCGCAGCCGAAACCGCCATGTGGGCGAACAGCTCGGCTCCGGCAAGTCGATCGAGGAGATCATCTCGTCGATGAACCAGGTCGCCGAGGGCGTGAAGGCAGCCAGCGTGATCATGGAATTCGCCGACAAGTACGGCATTTCCATGCCGATCGCCCGGGAGGTCGACAACGTCGTCAACCACGGTTCGAACGTCGAAGAGGCGTATCGCGGCCTGATGGCCGAAAAACCCGGCCACGAGGTGTACGGCTCAGGGTTCTGAGGTTGCCGTTCGGCTTGCTACGGCCGAGAGTGCGTACAGGGCTGTTGACGGCCGGGCCGCAACGACCCTCTGTGCACTCTCGGCCATAGGACCACGCACAGCACTACCCGACGGGTCGCGTCGCGGCCCAGCCTCAGTTGGCGAAGGGGTTGGTGCCCTCGGGTCGCTCCAACAGTGGGTTGCCGCCCGCGTTGATGATGAAGCTGCCGGCCGGGCTCAACACGAACCCTGACTGGTTGCGACTGTCGGCACACGTGGTCACCGACCCGTCGCTGCCGCAGCTGACGGTCTGAAAGCTGAGCCGGTTACCCGCAGGCAACGGTTTGGCGTTGACGCCGGCGAACACGTCGCCTGCCGAGTTGGCGAACGTCGGTATCCCGGGACCGCCGCTGACCAGGTTGGCGCCCTCCGGCGCAGCGGGAAGCGGGCCGCTGCAGCCGTAGCCGCCGTTGCGCTGCAGCACACAGGTCAATCCGTCGGGCGTCTTGAACGCGTACCACTGGTTATCCACCACCTGGTACTCGGAAAGCTTCGCCGGTGCGTATGCATTCACATCGGGCGGTGGCGGCGGAGGTGGCGGTGCCGGCGGCTGGGCCATCGCGGTGCCCGGCAGGCCGATCAGGACCGCCCCCGCAGACCCCACGACGCCGATCAGCATTCTGTTCAGCACGGTCCACACCCTAAATGGTGCGGTTATGACTCGCAGCATGGCCTTTTCATCGGCCTCTGACGTGCAGGTGTTACCTGTGGGGCGCGCAACCGCAGGCTAGTACCGATCCGGCCCGCGGCCGGCCATCGCCTCCAGCCGCGCGATGCGGTCTTCCATCGGCGGGTGCGTCGAGAAGAGCTTGCCGATCTTCTCCCCCGACCGGAACGGGTTGGCGATCATCAGATGCGCCTGATCGGCGAGCTGCGGCTCCGGGGGCAACGGGGCCTGCTGCACACCCGCGCTGATCTTGCGCAGCGCGCTCGCCAGCGCCAGCGGATCGCCGGTCAGCTCCGCTCCGGACTGATCTGCCTGATACTCACGCGACCGCGACACCGCGAGCTTGATCACCGTCGCGGCGATGGGGCCGAGAAGCGCAACAAGAAGCATGGCAAAGGGATTCGAGCCGCCTTCGCGGCTACCACCGAACATTCCCGCGAACTGCGCGACAAGTGCCAGCGCGGTCACCACCGACGCCATGGCGCCCGCGACGCACGAGATCAGGATGTCGCGGTTGTACACGTGGCTGAGTTCGTGGCCCAGCACTGCGCGCAGCTCCCGCTCGTTGAGGATTCCCAGAATTCCCGTCGTACAGCACACCGCCGCATTGCGCGGATTACGGCCCGTGGCGAACGCGTTCGGCGCCGCGGTGTCGCTGATGTAGAGCCGCGGCATCGGCTGACGCGCCGTGGTCGCCAGTTCGCGCACGATCTTGTACATCACCGGCGCCTGCATCTCGTTCACCGGCTGCGCGTGCATTGCCCGCAACGCCAGCTTGTCGCTGTTGAAGTACACGTAGACGTTCATGCCGACAGCGAACAGCACGGCCAGATACATGATGTTTCGCCCGAACAGTGCACCGATGAAGACGATCAGCGCCGAAAAGCCCGCGAGCAGTAGGAACGTCTTGGCGGTATTGGCGTGCGGATGCCAAGTCATCGTGGGTTCCTCCTACTGACACCGAGACGTGTGACAGCTGAATTAACGCATAGCCAGGCTCGGCAAGTTCCACGGCCTGTCAGCCGTGGCGATTTGCCGTGTAGTCCGCCAGCGTCGCCAGTGCCTGGCGGCCCGGCCCCTCGGGCAGGTTCGCCAGCTCCTCACGCGCCCGCGCGGCGTACTCGGCGACCTTCTCCTTCGCCCGGACGATGCCCTGCGAGGCACGCAGGAGTCGCAGAGCCTCCGCGAGGTCGTCGTCGTTCTCGACGGGGCCCGCGAGCAGCTGACGCAGCCGATCGGCGTCCGGGCCCGACTCCCGCAGCGCGTACAGGACCGGAAGCGTATGGACGCCTTCGCGCAGGTCGGTGCCGGGCAGCTTGCCGGATTCGTCTGGATCGCTGTCGATGTCGATGATGTCGTCGGAAATCTGGAATGCGGTGCCGACGATGCCTCCGAGGCGGCTCAGGCGTTCGACCTGCTCCTGGTCGGCCCCGGAGAACGTCGCCCCGAACCGGCCGGACGCCGCGATCAGGCACGCGGTCTTCTCGTACACGACCTTGAGGTAGTGCTCGACGGCGTCGACGTGGTCCGTCGCGCCCCTGGTTTCGCGCATTTGGCCCGTGACCAGCAGGGCGAAGGTGTCGGCGATCACGCGCACCGCCTCGGGGCCCAGCCGAGAGACCAGCCGGGACGCCGTCGCGAACAAATAGTCGCCGGCCAGGATCGCGATGTTGTTGCTCCATCGTGCGTTCGCGCTTTCCGCACCGCGCCGCACTTGGGCCTCATCCATCACGTCGTCGTGATACAGCGTGGCCAAGTGCACCAACTCGATGACCGCACCGGCGACGTCGACCTGCCATGCATCGGGTTCCGGACCGAGCCGCGCCGCGAGCACCGTGAACAGCGGCCGGAACCTCTTGCCGCCCGCCTGGAACAGGTGCTGTACCGCCTCGGACATCAACTCATCGGCTTTGCCCAGCTCAGTGGCCATGAGGTCTTCGATACGGGCTACCGCTTCGCGAACGTCCTGGGCAAAAGCGGGGTCCCCGAAATCCACCCCTGCCACCACACTCGCGGGCGTTCTCACATTGCCAACATACTGGGAGCCATGGACATGCGAGCCGACGTGGTCGTCGTCGGGGCGGGACCCGCCGGTTCCGCCGCGGCGGCGTGGGCCGCTCGCGCCGGGCGCGACGTGCTCGTGATCGACTCCGCACAATTCCCGCGGGACAAGGCGTGCGGCGACGGGCTGACCCCGCGCGCGGTCCAGGAGATGGAGCGCCTCGGTCTTGGGTCATGGCTGAATGGCCGCGTCCGGCACCGCGGACTACGAATGTCGGGATTCGGCGCCGACGTCGAGATCGAATGGCCCGGACCGTCATTTCCGGCGACATCCAGCGCGGTGCCGCGCACCGAACTCGACGACCGCATCCGCATGGTCGCTGTCGACGAGGGTGCCAAGATGCTTCTCGGCACAAAAGTTGTTGATGTCCAGCATGATTCGACCGGTCGGGTCTCGTCGTTGATATTGGATTCCGGCGCGGAGATCGGATGTGGTGAGCTCATCGTGGCCGACGGGGCGCGGTCGACGTTGGGTCGGATGCTCGGCCGTGAGTGGCACAAGCAGACGGTCTACGGCGTGGCGATCCGCGGGTACATCGCCACGCCGCGAGCCGGCGAGCCGTGGATCACGTCGCACCTGGAGTTGCGCTCGCCGGAGCGCGAGGTGCTGCCGGGCTACGGCTGGATCTTCCCGCTGGGCAACGGTGAGGTGAACATCGGCGTCGGCGCGCTGGCGACATCGAAACGACCGGCCGACGCCGCATTGCGCCCGCTGATGTCCTACTACACCGACCTGCGCCGCGAGGAATGGGGCTTCGACGGCGCGCCCCGCGCGGGGTTGTCGGCGCTCTTGCCGATGGGCGGCGCCGTCTCGGGAGTCGCGGGGCCCAACTGGATGCTGATCGGCGACGCCGCGGCGTGCGTCAACCCGCTCAACGGCGAGGGCATCGACTACGGGTTGGAGACCGGCAGGCTGGCCGCCGAGCTGCTGGGCACCGGGGACCTGAGGTCGGCCTGGCCGGCGGTGTTGTCGGCGCACTACGCACAGGGGTTCTCCGTTGCCCGCCGGCTGGGGCTGCTACTCACCATTCCGCGATTCCTGCCGACGACGGGACCGTTGGCGATGCGTTCGACGTTCCTGATGACGATCGCCGTGCGTGTCATGGGCAATTTCGTCACCGACGAGGACGCGGACTGGGTCGCACGGCTATGGCGGCGCGCGGGGACGGCGTCGCGCCGTATCGACGAACGCCCCCCGTTCAGCTAGCTGTCTTTGGGCGATTTGTCGTCCGCGGTTGTTGCGGTGAGCCACAACGCGATCAGGACATCGCCTGCGGTGATGAACAGGCCCCACCAATACGCCCAGCGGACCGTCGTGTCGGGCTGCGACGCGAAATACACGATCAGCCAGATCGGGCCGACGATGCCGAAGACGAACACCATGGCCTGAAACCTCAGGTACCGCTTGAACGTCGCCATTTCGCGTGCAGAATATCGCGAATGCCCGACGTCTACCGTGCTCCGATGCGATCCCGCCGCGACGATGTCGACCTTCAACCGACGATCGATCGCGCGCTGACGATGGGGGTCGTCGGCTTCGGCGACGCGGGTGCCGACGAGCGCCTGGCACGCCGCATCGACCGGTTCGCCGAAGTCCCCGACGGGGCGTTCGTGTGGACCCGCGATACCGACGGTCTGTACTGGCTCGGCCGCATCGACGGTCCGCTCCGCCACGACCGTGACGGCGTTTCGGTGGACCTCGTTCACGTTCGCCCGTGCCGGTGGCTCGCCGATCCGGTCCTCGAAGCCGAGGTACCCGCAGCGGTCCTGGCCACGTTCGCGAGAGGAGGGCGAAATTTCCAGCAGACCCACGCACCGGGCGTCGGTGAGCAGACGGCCGCAATCTGGCGGACGCGCTGCCGAGGCGATGCCGACATCGCGCAGCCAGACTAAATATAAGCCCTGCTAGACGACCTATTCTCAGTCGCGCGGCGGGATTATCCTGAAGCGCACTGGCGTTCCAACGGGCATCGGCGGAAGGAATCCACGATGCACAGACTGACACTTCGCACAGCACTTGCGGCAACCGCGCTTGCGGCAGCCGCGTTGGGCTCGGCCACTGTCGCCACCGCAACCCCCACCGGCCCGTGTGAGGAAGTCACGTATGTCGGTGTCTGCGGGTCGATCCGCGACCAGGACCGCACCCCGCCACAGCGAGGCATGGCCGAGGTGATTCTTCCGGAGGTGGCGGGCAACCCCGTCGCCATCGGCTAGTCGCCAAGCGATTTCGCGAATCCGCTGACGTCGCGGAGCGAGGCGTCGAAGACGTCAGGCATGACGTGTGGCAGTAAAAGGTCGCCACCGTGGCAGGTGCCCGCGACCATCCGGCCCACCGTGGGAACCCCCGCCTGGACGAGCCTGCGGTAGTACAGCAATCCCTCGTCGCGCAGCGGGTCCAGTTCGTTGACCGAGATGACGTGTGGCGGAAGGCCGGCCAACTCGTCGTCGGTGGCCACCGCGGCCCAACAGGTCGCGTCGTCGCGGTAGTCGTTGGTG
>CAZOIX010000190.1:0-6990 GCA_964579685.1 uncultured Mycobacterium sp. | reverse complement strand
AGCGAATGTTCTCCAGCAGCAGGATGTCGCCGTCGGTCAGCCCTTCGGCACGCGCCAGGGCATCGGTACCCACGACGTCGCCCGCGAGCTGGACATGGCGGCCGAGCTGCTCCCCCAGCGCCGTGGCCACCGGGGCCAGCGAGAACTCCGGCGACGGTCCGTCTTTGGGCCTGCCGAGATGCGCCGTGACGACCACCTTCGCACCGGCGTCGGACAACGCCTTCAACGTCGGTACCGACGCGACGATGCGTCCGGGGTCGGTGATGTTGCGGTGGTCGTCGAGCGGGACGTTCAGGTCGGAGCGCACGAGTACGCCCCGGCCCGAAACTCCTTCTGCCAGTAGGTCGTCGAGCGTCTTGATGGACGTTGGAGCCATGTCGTCTACAGCGACTTGCCGACCAGGGCGACCAGGTCGACCAGGCGGTTGGAGTAACCCCATTCGTTGTCATACCAGGACACGGTCTTGGCCTGGTTGTCGATCACCTTGGTCAACCCGGCATCAAAGATCGAGCTGTGCGGATCGGTGACGATGTCACTGGACACGATCGGCGCGTCGTAATACTTCAGGACGCCCTTCATCGGGCCATCAGCGGCGGCCTTCATCGCGGCGTTGATCTCCTCGGCGGTCGCCGACTTGGCCAACTCCGCCGTCAGATCCGTACACGACCCCGTCGGGATCGGCACCCGCAACGCATAACCGTCGAGCTTGCCCTTCAAATCAGGCAACACCAGGCCGATCGCCTTGGCCGCACCCGTAGAGGTGGGCACGATATTCAGCGCGGCCGCACGCGCACGCCGCAGATCCTTGTGCGGACCATCCTGCAGATTCTGATCCTGGGTATAGGCGTGAATGGTCGTCATCAGACCTTTGACAATGCCGAACTCGTCATGCAACACCTTGGCCAACGGCCCCAGACAGTTCGTCGTGCACGAGGCATTGGAGATGATGTTCTGGCTGCCGTCGTAGCGGTCATCGTTGACCCCCAGCACGATCGTGATGTCCTCATCACTGGCCGGCGCGGAGATGATCACCTTCTTGGCACCGGCATCCAGATGGCCCTGGGCCTTGGCCCGCGCGGTGAAAATACCGGTGGACTCCACCACCACGTCCACACCCAGATCACCCCACGGCAACGCCGCCGGCCCCTCCTTGACCTCCAACGCCTTGATCTTGGTGCTGCCGATCACGATGGTGTCTTCACCCTCCAGACTGATGTCCTCGGGGTAACGACCCAGGATCGAGTCGAACTTCAACAGATGCGCCAGGCTCGCGTTGTCAGTCAGATCGTTGACCGCAACGATCTCCACGTCGGTGCTCTTACCCTCGGCCTTTTGCGCCGCCAGAGCCCGGTAGAAGTTACGTCCGATGCGGCCGAAGCCATTAACACCAACCCGGATGGTCACGTGAGTCTCCTTTTTAGGCCTTGATGTTCAACGGCCAGCCTAATGCTGTGACTGACGCCACGCGCGGGCTGGTCAGTGCACGGCCAGACTCTGGTCGGTGTACGGATTGCCCAGCCATTTCCCGCGGATCCGCTGCAGCGTGCCATCGTCTTCCAGTTCGGCCTGCGCGACCTGTAGCCGGGCCAGCAGCGCCTGGTCCGCCGGGTCGACCGCGATCGCGATGTCCTCCACCGACAGCCCGCGTTGCACCACTTCGACCCCGGGAACCGATTTCACGAGCTCATTCAGCACCGGTGCGAGCTTCATCACGGCGTCGCATCCGCCGGTGGCCAGGTCGGCCAAAGCGCTGGACACCGCGCCGTAGTCGTAGACACGGACACGGCCGGCCTTGCCGTCGTCGACCAGTCGCCGCGCGATCGATTCGCTGGTGTTGCCGCGCTGCACACCGATCGTCAGGCCGGTGAGGTCGTCCACCGAGCGCACGTGTGGCAGCCGCTCGGTGTCGACGGCCAGGCCCTGGCCCGAGACGACGTAGGGCGGCAGGAAGGCCGCTTTCCGCGCACGTTCGGGGGTGACCGTCGTGCCCGCGATGATGCAGTCGTAGCCGCCTGCGCCGAGCCGGTCGAAGACACCGTCGAAGTCGGCGCCGGCGTAGTCGATGAACTCGACGGCTTCGCCGAGGGCGTGCGCGAGCGCGGTCATCAGCTCGATGTCGAGGCCCGTCCCGCCCGGCATCGAGTTGAACGGCGGGTCGGGGCGAACGACACCGACCTTCACAGTGTTGGCTCCTTGTCTCGGTTTCACTGCGAACCACGGTACTGATCGCCGTTCTCGTGGCGATACTCATCCGATGACAGACTGGGTGATTCCGGCGATCACCGCCTCGGCGAGCATTCTCGGGACGACGGTGGGCGGGTTGGCGACGTATTGGACGTCGAAGAGAACCTACGAACGGCAGAGCGTGGCCGACGACGAGCGGCAGAAGTTCGACCTGCTGCGGGACTCGACGATCCGGTTCGTCGCCGCGATGACCGAGATCTCGGTGGCCAGCGCCGGTCTGAAGCAGATCTCCGCGGAATGGGCGGAGGTGACGCACCGGCTGGCGCACGCCGAGGACCATGATCAGTTCCTCGCGATGGCGCGCGAGATCGATCCGTCGATTCCCGACAACCTGAACCGGCTCGCGGTGATGTTCCGGGTGGTGCGGGTCACCGGGGCGCTCGAGGACGACATCAAACGCGCAATCACGCTGCTCACCGAACTGCGACTGGTGGCCCCCTCCGATATCGCCGATAGCGCTCAAAAGGTGATCTACGCCGCGTTCGCGCAGGAGCTCACCTCGGCCCTCTCACCTGAAAAGCGCAACGCGGCGACCGACGCGTTCAACTCGGCGATCAACGACTTCGTCAACCGGGTGCGCCACTACATGCACGTCGAAGACCACGAATTCGACACCATCGACAAGAAGGCACTCGAGAACCTCCTCGATCTGTAGGCCGATCCTGGTGCGGCTCAGGCGTCTTCGAGCAGATCCGGTGTGACGGCCGACTCCGTGTCAGGGATGCCGTCCTGCTTGGCTTTGCGATCTGCCATGGACAGAAGGCGTCGAATACGTCCCGCCACAGCATCTTTCGTCATCGGCGGATCAGCCAGCCGCCCCAGCTCCTCGAGCGACGCCTGGCGGTGCTCGACCCGCAGCTTGCCTGCCGCCGCCAGGTGGTCAGGCACGGTGTCGGCGAGTATCTCCAGCGCCCGCTCCACCCGTGCGGCCGCGGCGACCGCGGCCCGTGCCGAGCGCCGCAGATTGGCATCGTCGAAGTTGGCCAGCCGGTTGGCGGTAGCGCGCACCTCGCGGCGCATCCGGCGTTCCTCCCACGTCAGCCTGGTGTCCTGGGCGCCCATGCGGGTCAGAAGAGCGCCGATGGCCTCACCGTCGCGCACCACCACCCGGTCTGCGCCCCGCACTTCGCGCGCCTTGGCGCTGACCCCCAACCGTCGGGCCGCTCCGACGAGCGCCAGCGCGGCCTCGGGCCCCGGACAACTGACCTCGAGCGCCGAGGACCGGCCCGGCTCGGTGAGCGACCCATGCGCCAAAAACGCACCGCGCCAGGCGGCTTCGGCGTCGGCGACGCTACCCCCCACTACCTGCGCGGGAAGACCGCGCACCGGTCGACCGCGCAGATCGAGCAGACCGGTCTGGCGAGCCAGGGCTTCTCCGTCTTTGGCCACCCGCAGCACGTACCGGGTGCTCTTGCGGATCCCGGACGCGGAGAGCACGTGCACCACCGCGTTGTACCCGTAGAGGTCGTAGATGTCCTTGCGCAGGCGCCGCGCGATGATGCCCAGATCGACTTCGGCCTCGACTACCACCCGCCCGGACACGATGTGCAATCCCCCGGCGAACCGCAGCAGCGATGCCACCTCGGCACGGCGAGCGCTCACCGAATTGACCACAAGGCGGCTGAGCTCGTCTTTGACCTCGGCTGTCATCGCCACGGGTCGCCACCTCTCGGTCCATTCGCTGTCGGTGTGGGCACAGTCGGCGCCGCGGGCGCCGGCGGCGCCGTCCCGCGCAACCGCACACCTTCCAGGGCCGCGGCCAACCTCGCCGGGTCATGTAAAGGTGTACCAGGTCTGGACACGTCAGCAAACACAACTTCGGCATCCAAAATTTTGGCGGTGCGGCGCAATTGCTCTCGCTCCCGATCACTCGGGACCCGGCTGGCGTCGACGATGACGTCGTGCACCGAGAATCCGGGCGCATGCTGGGACAACACGTGGATATGTCGTTCCGCCGAGAACTCCGCGGTCTCCCCGGGTTCGGCGACCAGGTTCACCACCAGCGCCCGCCGCGCCGCCGTTGCCTGCAGGGCAGTGGCCAGCTGCGGAACCAGCACGTGCGGGATCACGCTCGTGAACCACGACCCGGGGCCCAACACCACCAGGTCGGCGGCCATGATCGCGTCGACCGCCTGCCGGGTGGCGGGCGGATCACCCGGCAGCAGCCGAACGCGCCGCACCTTGCCCACGGTGGTCGCGATCGCCACCTGACCTCGGATCACCCGGCTCATCCGCGGATCGGATTCGAGACCTGCGACGTCGGCCTCGATCTCCAGCGGCACCGGACACATCGGCAGCACCCGCCCGTGGATGCCCAGGACGCGTCCCAGTTCGTCGAGCGCCGCCACGGGGTCGGCCAGCACCTCGTTGAGGCCCGCGAGCATGAGATTGCCGATCGGATGACCCGCGAGCGCCCCGTTGCCGCCGAAGCGATGCTGCAGGATCGTGGCCCACAGTCGACCCTGCGGACTATCAGATGCCAACGCGGCCAACGCCATTCGCAGATCACCAGGTGGCAGCACATCCAGCTCGCCGCGTAGCCGGCCCGACGAACCACCGTCGTCGGCGACCGTGACGATCGCGGTGATGTGCGGGGAGAGTCTGCGGGCCGCCGACAACGTGGCGTACAGGCCGTGCCCGCCCCCGAGGGCAACGATCCGTGAGCTCATTCGCGACCCAGGTCCCGGTGCAGTACCCGCACCGTCAGGTCGTCACCGCCCTGGAGTCGGGCGGCCAGCGCCTCGGTGATCGCGACGCTGCGATGTTTGCCCCCGGTGCAGCCAATGGCAACGGTCATGTAGCGCTTCCCCTCGCGGCGGTATCCGTCTATGACGAAGTCCAGCAGCCGATGATAGGTCGCGAGGAACTCCTCGGCTCCCGGCTGACCGAGTACGTAGTCACGGACCGCCGGATGCTGTCCCGTATGTGGCCGCAGCGCGTCCACCCAATGCGGATTGGGAAGAAAGCGCACATCCATCACCGTATCCGCGTCCATGGGCAGCCCGTACTTGTATCCGAACGACTCCACGGTAACGCTGGTGTGCGCGACGGTTTCGCCGCCGAAGGCGCGCTCGATGCTCTCGCGCAGTGCGGGAACCGGCAACGTCGACGTGTCGATGACGAGATCGGCCGCGGCCCGCACCGGCGCGAGCATCGCCCGCTCCGCCGCGATACCTTCTGCAAGAGTCTGATTGCCCTGCAGGGGATGGCTACGCCGATTTTGCTCGTATCGACGAACCAGGATGTCGTCGGAGGCCTCCAGGAACAGCACGCGCGGAGTGATGTTGCGGGTGGCCAGGTCGTTGCGCACCCAGTCCAGGTCCCCCGTGAACCCGCGCGAACGGACATCCATCACCACCGCAAGCTGGGTGATGCGCGAGCCCGCAGCAAGCCCCAGCTCCACCATCCGCGCGATCAACTCCGGCGGCAGATTGTCGGCGACGTACCAGCCCAGGTCCTCCAGCACCTTGGCGGCGGTACCCCGGCCGGCGCCCGACAGCCCCGTGACGAGTACGACGTCGATGCCTGATTCCCCGTGTTCGCCGGTTCCGGCGCCATCCTGCAATTCTTCGTGCATGCCCTGATCTGTCATCCGGATGCTCTGCTCTGATCATCGCTGATACCCGGTGTAGACGCTGCGGAATCGGGTGGGACGCCCAGGGCTTCCAACACCGCCCTCGCGGTCGCGACGCCGATGCCCGGTACGGCGGTGATCTCTTCGACGCTGGCCTCTGTCAGCCGCGCGACCGATCCGAAGTGGGTGACCAGGGCCTTGCGGCGATGTTCGCCCAGGCCGCGGATCGAATCGAGCGCCGACGCCGTCATCCGCTTGGACCGCTTGCTGCGGTGGTAGGTGATCGCGAACCGGTGCGCTTCGTCGCGCACCCGCTGCAGCAGGTACAACCCCTCGCTGGTACGGGGCATGATCAGCGGATCCGGTTCGGCCGGCACCCATACCTCCTCCAGCCGCTTCGCCAACCCGATGACGGCGACATCGCTGATACCCAGGTCGTCGAGCACCGCCTGAGCGGCGTTGACCTGCGGGGCGCCGCCGTCGACGACGAAGAGATTGGGCGGATAGGCGAACTTTCGCGACTTCGCCGGCGAACCCGCGACAGCGGCGCCATTATCTTGAGCTGCAAGTCCTTTCGGCTCTTGGAGGTCGTGCAGGTGCCGGTGGAAGCGCCGCCGGGTGACCTCGGCAATCGACGCGACATCGTCTGATCGGCCCTCGCCCGCAGCATCCCTGATCGCATAGTGGCGATAGTCCGATTTTCGTGGCAGCCCGTCCTCGAACACCACCAAGGAGGCCACCACATCGGTGCCCTGCACGTGGCTGATGTCGACACATTCGATGCGAAGCGGTGCGTCGGCAAGACCCAGCGACTCCTGAATACTCTGCAACGCAGCGCTTCTCGCGGTGAAATCGCCCGCACGCTTGAGCTTGTGCTGCGCCAGCGCATCCTGCGCATTGCGACGCACGGTCTCGGCAAGCGCGCGTTTGTCGCCGCGCTGGGGCACCCGGACCGATACCCGCGAACCGCGCAGTTGTGACAACCACGTCTCCAGTTCCCCGGCGTTGTCCGGCAGGCACGGAACCAGCACCTGGCGGGGCACCGGGGTCAATGAGCCGTCTGCCGAACCGTCGAGTTCTGCCTGATCGCCGTAGAACTGGGTCAGGAACTGTTCGACCCATTCCTTTGGCCCGGATCCACTTCCGCTGTCTGTCGCCGCCGGGGCGGCTCC
>CAZOIX010000189.1:0-7015 GCA_964579685.1 uncultured Mycobacterium sp. | reverse complement strand
AGTACTGCAGGCCGCCGTCGGCGATCACGGGGATGCCCTTGGGGGCGCACGCGGCGACCGCCTCGAGGATCGCGGTGATCTGGGGAGCTCCGACGCCCGCCACCACCCGTGTGGTGCAGATGGAGCCCGGTCCGACACCCACCTTGACGGCGTCGGCGCCCGCCTCGACCAGCGCGGACGCGGCGGCCCGGGTCGCGACGTTGCCGCCGATCACGTCGACGCGGTCGCCGACGACGGTCTTGAGGCGGCGCACCATGTCGAGCACCAGGCGGTTGTGTGCGTGCGCGGTGTCCACGATGACGACGTCGACGCCGGCGTCCACCAAGGTCATCGCCCTGGTCCAGGAATCGTCGCCGACACCGACCGCGGCACCGACCAGCAGGCGGCCGTCGCTGTCCTTGGTGGCGAACGGGAACTGCTCGGTCTTGACGAAGTCCTTGACGGTGATGAGCCCGGTGAGCTTGCCGTGGCCGTCGACGATCGGCAGCTTCTCAATCTTGTGGCGGCGCAACAGACCCAGCGCGGCTTCGGCCGAAACACCTTCCTGCGCAGTGATCAACGGTGCCTTGGTCATCACCTCGGACACCGGCTTGGAATGGTCGACCTCAAAACGCATGTCGCGGTTGGTGATGATGCCGACGAGCGAGCCGGTGGCGTCGACGACCGGTAGACCGGAAATGCGGAACCGCGCACACATCGCGTCGACCTCGGCCAGCGTGTTGTCCGGCGAGCAGGTCACGGGGTCGGTCACCATACCGGCTTCCGACCGTTTGACGGTCTCGACCTGGCCGGCCTGTTCGGCGACGGGGAGGTTGCGGTGCAGCACGCCCATGCCGCCGGCGCGGGCCATCGCGATGGCCATCCGCGACTCCGTCACGGTGTCCATCGCCGAGCTGACGAGCGGTACCCGCAGCCGGATCCGCTTGGTCAGTTGACTGGAGGTGTCGGCTGTGGCGGGCACCACATCGGAGGCGGCGGGAAGCAGCAGGACGTCGTCGAAGGTGAGGCCGAGCATCGCGATTTTCGTGGGATCATCGCCGCCGGTCGGCACCGGAACGGCGAGGGGAAGGCTGCTTTCGGCGATCGACATGAATGGGCCTCCCGAGACGGACGAGCTAGATTCACCATCTTATCGGCAACGGCGTCGCCGGTTCGGTGTCACACTCCCGGTTGCGCCATGCCGGTGGACGGCTGGCGCGAAATGTGGGCGGCTGCGTAGTGTGGAGTCGTGCGCGACCACCTCCCGCCGGGTTTGCCGCCCGACCCGTTCGCAGACGACCCGTGCGATCCCTCGGCTGCGCTCGACGCCCTCGAACCAGGGCAACCACTGGACCCGCAGGAGCGGACGGCGGTCGAGGCCGATCTCGCGGACCTCGCGGTATATGAAGCGTTGTTGGCGCACAAGGGTATTCGCGGGCTGGTGGTCTGCTGCGACGAATGCCAGCAGGACCACTATCACGACTGGGACATGCTGCGGGCCAACCTGTTGCAGCTGCTGGTCGACGGCACGGTCCGTCCGCACGAGCCCGCATACGATCCCGAACCCGACGCCTACGTCACCTGGGATTATTGCCGCGGCTACGCCGACGCCTCGCTCAACGAGGCCACCACCGACACCGACGGATATCGCTGATCAGCTGCCGTCTGCGCCGGCCTCGGGTGCGGGCGCCTCGATGATCGTCGTGACCGCCGACTTCGGCGCTTCCCGCTGCACCGGCGGCGCCTCAGCGGTGGTCGGCTCCTCCTGAGCGGCCTCGGGCACAGTCTCCGACGTCGCGGGTAGCGGCTTGGTCGTGGTCACCGCAACCGTGGTTTTAGGTGTCGTCACCACCGACTGGGTCACCTGCGATGGGGCCGTCTCCTCGACCTGCGTCGTCACGGGTGGTGCGGAGGTCTCCTCGGCCTGTGTGGCCACCGGCGACGGCGTGGTCGCCGGGACCGACGTCGGCGGGGGGGCTTGGACGGGTGGACTGGTGGAGGGTGGCGTCGACGCGGTGGTCTCCGGCGGCGGAGAGGTCGGCGAGGTCGAGGTGGTCGTCTCGGACGACGTCGATGTGGTCGGAGACGTCGTCTCGGACGACGTCGAAGATGTCGAAGAGGTCGGAGAGGTCGGCGACGTCTCCGAAGAGGATGACGTCTCCCCTGACGTCGTCGTGGTCTCCGACGAGCTGGTGTCCGAAGACGTCGGCGTGTCGAGCACGACCACCTGGGGGAAGGTCGGCGGCGGCACATCGGGCGGCAGGGTCGCCGCAGCGTCCTTCGCCTCGACCTTCACCGTCAGCTCCTGCCACTGGCTGACCAGTTCCTGCTTCTGGACATCGTCGTTGACGGTCGCCACGGTCGTGGTCAATGTCTGTAGCTTCTGCTGCGCGGCGTCCCACTGCCCCTCGTCGACGAGTTGCTGCACCTCGGCGAGTTGCTGGGACGCGAGCATCACAGCATCGTCTCGCGTCGCCTGCTGCTCGCCGAAGATCATGGTGCGCAGCCCGTAGAGCGAGTCGCCCGGTCCTGCGCCGGCGACGACGCTGACAAAGCCACCGAGACACAGCACCGCGGCAGCGGCGGACCCGACGATCGCCAGCGTCCGGCGCGAGCGCTGGCGCGTGCGCTGTGCGGAGTCCAACGCGATCACCGCGTCGCGCGGGGTCACCGGCACGGTCAGCGGCGTCTGGCGGATTTCGTCGCGCCAGCCGGACAACAGGTTGATCAGCTCGGCCTCGCCGGGGTCGGTCGCGTATACGGGCTGCTCGGTGCCAAGCGCGTCGAGGAATCGATCGGTGCGGTTGATCTCGTTGAGCGACGGGTCGCCGCCATTGGGTGTCCAGCGTCCGAAGTCAGGCATGGTCGTGCCCCTTCGACATGATTTCGTCCTTCAGCCGCGTCAACGCACGGTGCTGAGCGACCCGAACGGCACCCGCGGTGCTTCCGACCGCCTCCGCGGTCTCTTCGGCACTCATGCCGACGACCACGCGCAGGATCAGAATCTCGCGTTGCTTCTCCGGCAACACGGCCAGCAACTGCTTCATCCGGGCCGATGCTTCGGAGTCCAGCGCCATCTGCTCGGGACCCGCGTCCAGCGAGAAGCGTTCCGGCACGACATCCATCGGGTCGGATCGGTTCCTGCCCGCTGCGCGATGTGCGTCAGCGACCTTGTGCGCAGCAATGCCGTACACAAAGGCCAGGAACGGTCGTCCCTGATCCTTGTAGCGCGGCAGCGCCGTGATGGCGGCCAAGCACACCTCCTGTGCAACGTCATCAGCTGAGAGGCCGCTGCGCTCCGCCGAACCCACCCTCGCCCGGACATACCGAACGACGATGGGACGAATGGTCTCCAGCACCCTCCGGAGCGCGTCCCGATTGCCCGCTACAGCCTCAGCAACGACAGCATCGAGATGTTCTCCCGAAATTGTCATCGTGTGCGATCTCTCCAGCGTTACTTGCAGGACACTTACCGGTGGGGCTGTCGGCTCAGCTAAACAATAACTTTCAGGATGACGTGCTCCGGTCCCCGTGCGCGGCCCACACGCCGCCCCGTGACCGGACTGTGTCTGCCGCCGCGTCACGAATCGCCAACACCGCTACTTCTGTGCGCGCCGCGCTGCCGATACCGACCAGCAAACTCGCCAACGCCCACCGCAGCGGGATCATTCCGAGACGCTCGGTGTCGTCCAGCGCGGCGTCCGCGACCCGACGGGAGCCGTCGAGGTCACCGGCGCAGCACAGCGCCGCAGCCAGGACCACGTCTGATTTCACCGCATGCCGCGCCGAACCGAACACGGCGGCCAGGGCCACGCCCGAATTGGCGTGTTCCACCGCCATCGAGCCCTGTCCGCGCGCCATCGCGAGCTCGGCCGACACCCACGCCATCCGCACGCCGATCCGGCCTGCAACCGGCTCGTCGAGCAGGTCGGCCGCGCGGCTCAGGGCCCGATCCGATGCCGCGAACCGGCCCGCGCCGAGCGCGTCGGCGGCCAGGCCGATCAACGCATCGGCGCCCGCCTCGCGATCGGTACCGGCGACGGCATACGCCCGGCCGTCCGAGGCGCGCGCCAGGTCATGCCAGCCGAGCTGCCGCAGGAACGACGCGTGCGTGCTGTGAGCCAGCGAGACGATCGGGCCACCCGGCCCGCGGCGCAATAGGGCGAGATCGGCCAGCGCGCTGCTGTAGCGGCCCTGACCGCCTGCGGCGACGGCGCGCAGCCACAGCTCATGGGGACTCGTCGCGGCCGGCAGCGGCCAGCGTCCCGGGTCGTCCCCGAACGCGGCGTTCGACAGCGTGGGCGCGGAGGTGGTCATCGGTGCCGCACGCTATCAACGGGGTGGCGACGAAATCACATTGGTTAACAGTTGGTGCTGCCAATGTTAATTCCATGTAAGCCGGTGCTGTATCGCAAGAATTTGCCGGAGTCGCACCATTCGACGCGATCAGGACAAATGCGGGTTACCGACCGCCGCAACACGTTTGCTTAACATCGAAGTCGTTGCCGCTGGGTCGCAATGATGAACGTGACGTAAATTCTGGACCTGCCGTTATGTCAATTAGCACATGTTCAGGCTATTGACGGAATTTCGTGAGCCCTTCTAGTTTGTGTGCACGAGAAGTCATCGGCGACTTGAGCTCGGATCTGTTCCACAACTCACGCACTCGCGTAGTTGGCGAAATGGGTGTGTAGAGAGGGGTTCTCCAATGCCACAGCCGCAACAGCTTCCCGGACCTAACGCTGATATCTGGGATTGGCAGATCGCAGGCCTTTGCCGAGGCGTCGATTCATCCATGTTCTTTCACCCCGACGGAGAGCGGGGCAGGGCACGTGCCCAGCGCGAGATGCGGGCCAAAGAGATGTGCCGGAGCTGCCCGGTGATCACGCAGTGCCGGGCACACGCGCTGGCCGTCGGAGAGCCTTATGGCATCTGGGGCGGCCTGTCCGAATCCGAGCGCGAGCTTCTGCTGAAGCGGGGTATCCGCCGCGCCTCGTAAGTAGTGACCGAAGAGCCGACAAAAGGCCCCATCCCGTACGTCGGGATGGGGCCTTTTCGGGTCGCAAGACAATCGACAGTCCCTAACGCAAAATGGACGCCGTGCCACCATCCTTGGACATCCACGGCAATCTGATCGACTCCACGACGGACAGCACCGCCGTCGCGGGCTCGGCGGCCACAGCGGCCAGCTCCGCGGTGGCGGGGTCCGCAGGGACGGTCGCGAGCACCGCGGTCGCCGGCTCGGCGGCCACCGTGGCCAGTGCCGGCGTGGTCAGTTCGGCCGCCACTGTCGCCAGCACCGCTGTTGCCGGGTCGGTCGCCACTGCCGGGAGTGCCGCGGTCGCCGGAAGCATCGTCACCGCAATGTCACTCGCGGTGGTCGGGCGTTTGGCGTGTGTCGCGTGCGCGTTCTGCAAGAAGTGCGTCGCGTGCCTGGGCTGCGTCGGCTGCACGAATTGTGTCGTGTGCGTGGGGTGCTACAACTGCTCAGGCGTCCGGTTCGCCGTCGGACTGCGCGACGTGCACGTCTGACTTCTCGGCCGGCTTGTCCACCGCCGCTTTCTTGGGTCCACGTGCCCCCGCCAGCCGGATCACGCCGTAGATGACGGCGACGGCAACCGCCAACACCAGCAACCACGGAAGCATCAGCCCGAACAGAAGCACCAGGTTGCCGGCGACGAAAACCATGTTGTCCCAGCCACGTTCGACCTGGCCCGCGAAACCCTGGTACTCCTTGGGCGCCGGTCCCCCGATCGTCGCTGCCACGAACGTGACGTCGACGGTGCTGTATTCGATCTGATCACCGAGCGCCTCACGCTGCGCACGCAGGCTGTCCAGGTCTGCTTGCCGTTGGGAGAGTGCATTCTCAGCAGTGATGAGCGCATCGGGGTCCCTGGCGTCGCGCATGATGGCCAGAAGGCGATCAACCGATGTCTGCAGCGCCTTGATACGGGCATCGAGGTCGACCCGTTGCGCCGTCACATCCTCCGATGTGGTCTCGGCAATCTGCACGGTGCCCAATGTCTTGAGCTCCCGCACCACACTGTCGAGCTTCGCTGCGGGGACTCGCAGCACCATCGAGGTGCGGGCCAGTCCGCGGTCGGACCCGGCATCCTCGCGGCGACTGTCGACCCGACCGTCGGCCTTCTCCACCATGACCGCCGCCTTGTCCGCGGCCTCGGAGGTATTGGACACGGTGATGGTCATCGTGGCTGTCTTGATGACGTCCCGCGTGACGTCCTCCACGGGCGCGGGCCCCTGCTCGGGTGGTGCCTCCGGGGCGACGACACCACTGTCGGTGAAGGTTGAGGCCGGCGCGTTGTCACGATGGGGCGATGCGCCGCATGCAGTCAGCAGGCCCGACATCGCGACGCCGGTAATCGCCAACATCACCCACCCGCGGTTCAACCTGCAGGAAATCCAGCTCATGTCAGCCACCATGCCATTAGCTGTGAAGTTCGACCATATTCGCTGGTTGGATAGCCGTGGCTGCCAGTTGTTCGACGGTTGTCAACCGTCGAGGGGGTTGGCCCCTATCCGTTCAGCACCGTTGGCGGCGATCGATGCGGCGGCCGCGCTGCCCGGTTTACGTCGCGCCTGGTCTGCGAAGCGCGCGAGGAACTCGCCACCGAATCCTTGTCGGGGGTGACGCGCAAGGATCACCGCGCGCAGCTCCTCGGGAAACTCCTCCGGCCGGCGCCCAGCGACGTCCCAGCTGGTGGCCACCTGAAGAAGATGAGACTCGGGGTCGTCTGCCGCAGATACGTCGGGACGCATGTGCAACACGATGATCTCCTCGGCTCTTGCCGCCCGTTCCGCGGGCCATCCCGCCGCCACCCCGAATACCCACGCAAGACTGCCGCCCGATTCTTCGAAAGGCAGCCGGTAGGAGTCGAAGGCGTCAATCAGACCGAGGTCGTGAAGCATCGCTGACACATAGAGAAGTTCGTCGTCGAAGGCGATGCCATGCGCTCTTGCGTACTTCCCAGCCCACAGATACGAACGGATGCAGTGCTGAAGTAGTGCGGGTGAATAG
>CAZOIX010000188.1:0-7028 GCA_964579685.1 uncultured Mycobacterium sp. | reverse complement strand
TCACGCTCATAATAGGCGACGATATTGACCCGGTCGAGGAACATCGCCTTGATCTCGGGGCGGGCCAGCAGTCTGCGGTCGGCTTCCGGGGAAACCCGGCCGTACAGGTCCGCGGCAGGGGACGCGACGGGGCGGATCAGCCGGATGATGGCGCTGGCGACCAAGCCGATCGGAGTTCCGGCCACCTGCAACAGCGGTGCCACGCGCGTGCCGAGGATGCCCATCAGCCCGCCGGTGATGGCGTCGGCCCCCATCGTCGGGGCGACCCCGCCGATGACCCCGGCGGCCACGACGCGGTCGGGCATCGCCGCGGCGCAGCCGAGCGTGTACGGCCCGCCACCGGACAGGCCGACGACGACGAACTGGTCGATACCGAGCGTGTCGGCGATGGTGCCCAGATCGTCGGCGAAGTCGACGACGGTGTCATATCCGTGCTGGGTCGAGGAGCCGATACCGGGCCGGTCTATCCCGATGAGCCGGATGTGCTGCTGTTCGGCGTAGACCCGCGCTTCCATCGGGATTTGCCGCCGGGCGCCGGGCGTTCCGTGCAGCCAGAAGATCGCGCGGCCCTGCGGGTCGCCGAACTCGGCGAATCCGATCTGGCGGTCATCGCCGACGGAGATGTTGCCTTCGAGCTTGGGGCGGGCGATTGCGACAACCATGGCCAAAGTGTCTCATGCCGCCTTTGCGCACTCGGCGCTACACCCGACGGCTCACAGAATGGCGCGGCGAGGCGTCAGGCTCATCACGTAATCGGCCGGGAAGGACGCCTCGATCACCCTGAGCTGATCGTTGGCCTTGGATTCCAGCTCGAGGACGACGCATCCTCCGCCGAGCGTTTTGGACTCCAGAACGATGTAATGCTGACCGCCACCGTTGACGTCGGTGATTGGGTCCCCTGAGCGCAGTGCCCCGACCGGTACCAGGCCGGGGGCTTTTGCAGGGTGTATTTCCACCCTTCAGACGGTAGGTGAAGACGTCGCGCGAGGTGGCGGCTTTCGGCCGATGGCACACGGGGTGCGCCCTCAGCTGACCGCCATCACGTAGCCCACTCCGCCCAGAAACACCGCGATGGCGCACAGCACGAAGGTGCCAACCGCGAAGGGCCAGGCCCGCTTTCGCTGGAACAGCAGCACCACGGTGACGATAAGTCCCGCGACACCGATGACCGCGGCGATTCCCAACGCCGTCATCACGGCCAACACCGCACCTTCGGCACTGCAACTCTCGGGAGGACAGGAGTCGAGGAAAGCGAGCGAGAAGAATCCGAAGAACGCGGCGGCCGCGCCGAGGATCACCGTGACGACCAACGCGATGACGGAGACGGCGACGTCACCTCCGGAGACCGGAGGCTTCGGCGGTGCCGTCGGAGGATAGCCGTAGTGCGTCATGGCAGGTGATGCTATCGGTCACCTCCGCCGTTTCCCGCCGAACAGCGGCGCGAGTCCGACATCATGAAGTCCTGCTCACTAGGCATGTCGGGGGTGTCCATGGACAGCACGATGCAGGACTTTCCGCTGACCGTGACGGGGATCCTGCGGCACGGCACCACCTGGTACTCCGCACGCAAGGTGATCACGAAGACACCCGACGGATATCGCGAGATCCGCTTCGGCGAACTGGCTGCACGGGTGGCGCAGCTCGCCAACGGGTTGCGCGACATCGGGGTAGCGAGCGGTGACCGTGTCGCCACGTTCATGTGGAACAACCAGGAGCACCTGGAGGCCTACTTCGCGGCGCCGTGCATGGGTGCGGTGCTGCACACGCTGAACATCCGGCTGTCCGGCGAGCAGATCGCGTTCATCGCGAACCAGGCGCAGGATCGCGTTGTGCTGGTGGACATGTCGCTGGCACCGTTGCTGGCCGCGGTCCTGCCGAACCTTGCGACGGTGCAGACCGTGGTGGCCGTCGGCGCTGGTGACCTGGAGGTGTTCGCCAACGCGGGCAAGGACGTGATCCGCTACGACGATCTGCTCAGCGGGCAGCCACGTGTCTACGACTGGCCCGACCTGGACGAGAGAAGCGCCGCCGCAATGTGTTACACCAGCGGCACGACAGGCAATCCCAAAGGCGTTGTGTACAGCCATCGGTCGAGTTATCTGCACTCGATGAGCGTGTGCGCGGCCAATTCGATCGGGCTCGTCGACGGTGACCGGGTGTTGCCAGTCGTGCCGATGTTCCACGCCAACGCGTGGGGTCAGCCGTATGCGGCGGTGATGGCGGGTGCCGATCTCCTGATGCCCGACAGGTATCTGCGGGCCGAACCCGTGGTCGACATGATCGAACGGCAGCGGCCCACGGTCGCGGCCGCTGTCCCCACGATCTGGAACGACGTGCTGCAGTACTTGCACGCCAACCCGGGAAAGGACATCTCCTCGCTGAAAACGGTCTGCTGCGGCGGGTCCGCCGTGCCCTTGTCGATGATGCGGGAGTACCAGGAGCGCTACGGCGTGGTGATTCGCCAGGGCTGGGGGATGACCGAGACGTCTCCGCTGGCTGCGCTGGCCACACCACCCCCGGAGGTCACCGGAGAAGACGCGTGGACGTTACGGGCGACGGCGGGCCGGGTGGTCAGCGGGGTGGAGATCAGGATCGTCGACGACGAGGGCGTGGTCCTTCCGAACGACGGTAAGGCCGTGGGAGAGATAGAGATTCGTGGCCCCTGGATCACCGCGTCGTATTACCAGAACGCTGATTCCTCGAAATTTGACGGCGACTGGCTGCGCACCGGTGACGTCGGCCGCATCGACCCCCAGGGGTTCATCACCTTGACCGACCGCGCCAAGGACGTCATCAAGTCCGGTGGCGAATGGATCTCATCGGTCGAGCTCGAACTGTGCATCATGGAGCATCCCGCCGTGCTGGAGGCGGCTGTCGTCGCGGTGCCCGACGAGCGCTGGCAGGAACGGCCGCTTGCCGCCGTCGTGATCAAAACCGGCGCTTCATGTAGCGCCGCGGAGCTACGAAAGCATCTGTGCGACAAAGTCGCCCGGTTCTGGCTGCCCGAGTGGTGGACGTTCATCGACGAGGTACCGAAGACCAGCGTGGGCAAATTCGACAAGAAGCACATTCGTGCGCGATATGCCGACGGCGGGTACGACGTCATCGAGTGCCGGGACTGAGGTGCGGCGAGCCGCTGGAATTGCCCAACTCGACGCTGATCGGTGCTTTACTCGGGACTATGGGGCAGACGACACGGATCTTGGCGCTGGCGGCGGCGATGGCGATGGCGGCGCCCCCTGCGGGAGCGCTCGCTGACGGTGTTTCCACCACCGGGGTGTCGAGCGGGGGTGGGGGCACCGTGCTGCCGTTCTCACAGATGCTGCGTCGGTGCGATTTCAGCGAGACCGACTACAACGGCCCGACGGGGTATGGCAGGGCAACGGGCAACCTGCGCTCCGACGGTTTGACTCTGACGGCCGATGTGCAGCTCGCGACCGCCATACCCAACATGCACTACGACGTCAGGCTCATTCAGGTGCCCCGGTCCTCGGCGGTGCCCTGCTGGGGTGCGGATCCCGGCGTCGCACAGGGTTCGTTGAACACCGACGGGGCCGGCGCAGCGGCGGTGACCCTCCAGGACGGAATCGAACCGGGTGCGACGGGCGCGTGGGTGTTCATCAGCCGCCCGAACAGGTTCTCGCAGAATCCGGCGGAGTTCTACACGACCGACCTGATCGCCCCGATCTAGCACCCAAAGATTCAGGCGGGCACCACGATCGTCAGCCGGTTGCCGTCGCGTTCCACGCGCATTCCCGCGCGCCGCGCGATGGTGGCTACCCCGCTCACGTCATCGGGCTCGGATCGGGTCGAGGCCAGCACTCGGGCCAGCCGCCCCTTGTGGGCCTTGTTGAAGTGACTCACGACCGTGCGCTTACCGTCGTCGCGCTCGGAGACGACGTCGACCCCGACCGCGTCGGGAACCCGGCCAAGTGCCGCGTAGGAGCCTGATCGAAGGTCGACGATCAACTCGTCGGTCGCCATCTGGGCCAGCACCGGCTCCAGCAGTGGCCGCCAGCGCGCCGACAAGCTCGGCTGTCCGGGCAGCTTCGATGTCGCGGACAGCCGATAGGCGGGAACGGAATCGTCGGCGCGCAGGATGCCGAAAAGTGCCGAGCCGACGGCGAGCCGGGCTCGTGCACGGCCGGCGGCGGCACCCGTCAGGGATCTGACGTCGAGCGCGTCGTACAGCACGCCGGTGTACCGATTGATGGCGGGCAATGTCGGAGCGCTGCGCAGCGCGGCGTTGCGTTCGATCTCGCCGTGCTGCGCTTCCGACAGTCCGAGCGCACGCATGCTCCCGGACTTGTCGGCGGACAGGTCGACCAACGTGTCGACGAGTGCGGTACGCAGCGGCGTGAGCTCGGGGTGCGACAGCGCGTCCATGCGAAGCGGCGGCCCCTCGCCGCCGGGGTGTTTGGTCTCCGACGGCGGCAGCAGAACGATCACGCCGCAGACGTTATCCGGCGCTCCGGTGGGGTCAGACCGGCGGCATCGGTGGCGGGGGAGGTGCCATCGGATCGACCGGGGGAGGCGGCGGCCCCATCGGCGGTGCGGGAGGCGGAGGCGGCGCCATCGGCGGCGCGGGCGGAGGGGGAGGCGGTGGCGGTGCCATCGGCGGCGCAGGCGGCATCGGTGCCTGCTGGCCCATCAACACGACCGGGGCGCCGGGAGGGGGCGGTGGCTGTGCTGCCGGCATCGGCAGGAACATGTGGTGGTTGAACTGCGACTGGTACGCACCGCCGCCCCCGATCTTCACGCCGCCGCCCTCGCCGGAGGACACGGGAGTGCCGTCGGGCAGGGTCGCGGCGGTGTGTCCGCCGTTCCACCCGACATTGAGGGCACCTGGCTGCGTGCCGTACTGGAAGCCACGCGAGAGCAGGGCCTGCTCGATGTTCCCGGTGTGGAAGCGATCGCCGTAAATCGGCCTGCCGCTGGCGGCATTGCTAACCCACGAGACCAGGCCCGAGCAATCCGTACCGGCCGGCGAATCCCCGCCGGTGACGTACGGCGTGCCGGACACCGAATTGACAAGCGTCAAAAGCGTTGCAACAGCAAACATGACGCCGGACGCTAACAGAGGGTTTCGGGGCGTGCCAAAATCTGTGACCACGTTCACCTGAAAAGGTGTGACTCCGTTCACAGTACCCGAAAAATTATGGTCTGAGCCACTGAATTGCCAGCACAATTGGAGATATTCGCGGCGTGATTACTGCTCGCGCCGATGGCGACAATGATTTCTCTTGTCTAGAGCTGTAATTCGATATCGGCACTCGTGTGCGGAGGCGCAAACGAACCGAAAATCGTTGGATCACAGAAATTTACACAATCGGTATCGAATCGTCCCCGCACTGGTTAGCCGTAGGCAAGCAGAAGTGGGACGCTCTGCTCCGCTGTGGTCAAGGATCCATGCTGGCCGATCAGCGAAGATTCAAGCGGCTCTGCTGTGCATCTCAGCAAACCAACTGAGTCCTTGGCCGCCGCGACGACGTCACCGATGCGGCGCCGGGCTGCGTCGCTGACACGCTCGCCGAACCACCCTGCGGCGATCGCCTCATCGCGCGACACGACCCAGGCGTGTTGCGACAGGGTCGCCCGCCAGGCGGCCAGCACGTCGTCGGTGGCGCCCGGGACTACATATATGTGCCGAGCGCGCGCCTCACCGGCGATATCCGTCACGCCCGCGGTCAGCACGGCCTCGCTGTCGATATCGACGATGTCCGCACTACCGACGCTGACCATGCCGTGGTCGGCGACCACCGCGAGCAGCCCACCATGGGGCAGGCCCTCGATCACGGACTCCACCAGCCGGTCGACGTGACGGAGCTGCATCCGCCACGCGGGCGATCCCGGACCGTACAGGTGCCCCATCATGTCGAGTTCCCCGTGGTAGGCGTAGCAGAATCCGCCGTCTACGACCGCTTCTCGCACCCGTGCCCCGAGATCACCCAGCGCATGCACGCCGATGTACCGGCCGCCGCGCAGGACCGCTCGGGTCAGGCCGGAGTGGGTGAATTCGGCACCGGATATGACACTGACCGCCGCCCCCGCCGAGACCGCCCGTTCGAAGGTCGTGGGGATGGGCTGGACCTGTTCGGGCGGGGCCGCGTCGAGCAGCTCGTTGCCCCAGGGGTGCATTCGCCATCGCAGCGAGTTGACGACGCCGACATCCGGTAGTCGGAACGAGTAGCCGACCAGACCGTGCTCGCCCGACCGGCAGCCGGTGCCCAACGCGGCGAGACCTGCGACGGTGGTGGCCGGGAACCCGACCTGCAATATGCGATTTCGCAGGCCGGCCAGCACCGGTGCGTCGGCGGCGTACGTGTCGAGCAATTCAGCGCCAAGACCGTCGATGAGCAGCACACATGCGCCGGCCACATCGTCATTGAGCGGTATTCGAGGGTCGAAACCCGCAACGCCCATGGCGGCGAGGACCGACGGGACGACGTCGGCGAGGTGCGGGGTGTCGGGATCGGGCGCAGGCAGCTCCACGACCCGAGCCTGCCACACCCCGGCAGGCGCCTTTACCAAACCTTGACCAGGTATTGAATCGCCGTCCTGACGATGGAGAGGGGCGTGGCGGCGCAACAGATTTTCGAGTGCGCCAACCGGCGGGACTGCGATGAGCTCGCCACACGCGAGGCCGGCGCTACGTTCGTCAATCATCGACAGTTGAGGACTGGCAACGAGATCGGCGACCACTTGACTCGATTCGGGCGATGGCGTCGTTGATTCCCGACATGCGGATTGAGGTCGTCGAGATTCCACGGCATTCAGCGATGGGGCTCGTCACTGGCATCGTCGTCAAGGGCACAACCGTCAATGGCACGACAATCGAACTACCGGCTGTGATCGTCCTGCTGTTCGACGGGCCTCGCGTTACGCGCATGGAGGCTTTTGATCTCGACCAACGCGACGAGGCGCTCGTTCGGTTCGATGAGCTGAACAGCTAAGGGCGCGTGGCTGTTAGGCCTAGTTGTTGTTGGTGGGTGGTGGGGGTTCGTAGGGGGTGTACCACCACCAGTCGG
>CAZOIX010000187.1:0-7033 GCA_964579685.1 uncultured Mycobacterium sp. | reverse complement strand
GTCGTGGCGTCGCAAGTGACCATCGGCATCGAAGTAGAAGGTCTGGCGGGGCGAGTGGGTGTCAATGTTCTGCGAGAAATCGGCCTCCAGGCGTCGCCACGTCTCGGCGCCCTGCTGCCATGGCTCCCCTTCGGCGATCTCGATGTCTTCGCGCGTCAGTAGGTACGGCGTCGTGAGGTAGTTCCACATCGCGTAGCCGGCGAAATATACGGAGTCCAGCGCGTCCCAGCGAAGGTTGCGGCGCAGGCCGGCACGGCCGAAGAACGCGGCTCGCGCGTTCGCGCGCGAGCAGATGACCTCGCCGTCGTAATCTTCGATCCGCACCGCCCCACGCTCGAAGACACCGCGCTGCCCGTCGCGCGGGAACGGTTCGAACACCGTCCGGGGCTCCCGGATTTGCACCGTGATCCGGCAGTCCGCAAGGCGGTTACCCGGGAACCGTGTTCGGATCAGCAGCCCTCCCGAACGCGTGCGAGCGCGCACCGTCCGCGCCGACCGCCATCGGCGCAGCCCCCCGTGTGCCTGGATCACCTCGTCCAGCAACGCGGTCACTCGGCCACACTATCGCGACGCCATCATCCCGGACCGCGAAGTTCACCGAGCCGCGGCAGGACCCGCACGCGCGATGGAGGCAAGTTCCTCACGGGAGCTCGCGCCGACGCGTTGGCAGGCGCGATACACGTGGCCCTCGACACTGCGGACCGACATCACCAGCCGATCGGCGATCTGACGGTTGCTCATGCCTGCCAGTACGAGTTCGACGATCTCGCGTTGGCGCCCGGTCAGCGGCTGGCCCGCCGGACTGCGCAACGCCGGCGTGCACAGCCCTCCGCACCCATCGCTGAGCTCCTTGGCCACCGCGGCGGCCCACAGTCCGCGCTTTCGCTGCTGATCTGCGGTGAAGGCCACCGCCGCCTGAGCCGCGACATCCGCAGCGGCCGCGCGATCACCGACTGCCTGGTATTCACCCGACGCGACCAGAAGGCCTTCGCCGTCGCCGCCGGCCAACGATTCCGTATGCCGGGCAACGGCTTTGGCCAACGGGAGGTCCAGCTCGTCGGCGAGCTCGCGCGCACGCACCGCCTGCGAGGCGTCGCCCCACTGCGCCGCAACTTGCAGACACGCCAATTCGTGAGTCGGCTGATGACGTTCGCGTGCGCACCCTGCGGCAGTCTGCACCGTCACCGTCGCCTCGTTGAGGCACCCGTTCGCGGCGAGTACCCACCCCGTGGCGATGCTCAGCGCGGTCTGCATGAACAGATAGTCGGGCGGGACACACGACTGCGCCTCGGCGATCGCCGCCTCGGCGGCCTCCGCCTCGCCGAGTTTCGCATGCGCCTCGGCGAGCAGGAAACACGTAGCAGGCCGCAGACCGGTTGTGACACCGTGCCTTTCGACGCCGGCAAGCGCCTCGTGCAGCAGCTTCACGGCGGCACCGGCATTGCCGCGCATCAGCTCGGCGTGGCCCATCAACGATGCGAGGTTGGCATAGGCGAGGCCGGGCACCTCACGGGCGGAGTCGGCGAGCCGCCCCACCATCGCGGCGCATTCGTCTGTCCGGCCGGTCAGCCTGCAGGCCCTGGCATATACGCTGCCGAACCAGAAACGCAGATGGGACGCCTGAAATGACGTGAGAGAACGGTCGAGTGCGGCACGTGCGACAGCAGACAGATCATCGCCCCGGCCAAGTGCACCGAGCGCCATCGTCAATGCGACCGATGCCATCATGGCGTGGAAATCTGACAGCAAGCCGGAATCCAAGGCCGCTGTGGCGTTTTCCGCAGCAGCGTCACATCGGGCGGATACCGCATCGACACAGGCTTGTATCGCCATGCGCGCGGCGGTGTCGGCCGGCGATTCTGGGCCGCCTGCCAGGTCCTCGAGTAGATCAGCGGCGTCATTGCACCGGCCGAGCATCCAGATCAGGTTCGCCGCCCGCAGCGTGGCCCACTGGTGTGCCCCTTCGGCGCCGTCTTCACAAATCTCGCGCAAGACATTTTCGGCTTGCCGGCCGCGGCCAAGAAGCAGCAGGTTCATCGCCCGCACTTCGAGGGCGTCAGCCGCTCCGGCCGCCGCCGCCGCGGTGGCGAAGCGGTCCGCCAGGTCGAGGTCCAACATCGTCATCGCGTACTGCGCCGCCTCAAGGCACAGGTGCGAGTCCGTGGGCAGATCGGACTCCAACGCCAGCAGGGCCCGTCGCACAGTCGCCTGCGAATCCGCGTCCGCGTCCCGCGCGAGCCGCTGCGCCAGTCGCCCGCGGATCTTCGACAGGTACATTTCGCCGGCGGCGGCCCGTCGTAGTTCGCCGTAGAGCGGATGGGCCAGGCGGGCCAGGAGTCGACCCCCGGACCGCTCGATGGTGATCAGGCGCATCTGCTCGGCACTCTCGAGGTCACTTCGCGCCACCAGGTCGCACAGCACTCCGACGGCCAGCGGTTCGCACTGCGACAAGGTGTCGACGACGAGCGCCACCTCTGGAGTGAGTTCGAGCAATTGCCTGCCGACCATGTCGCTGATGCTCTGCGAGACAGCGACATCGCCGTCCCACATCCAGACGCCGGCCGTCATCCGCATCCGGCCCGCGGCCACTTGGTCTTTCACCAGCTGGTGCAGGAACAATGCGTTTCCGCCGGTGAGCTTCCAGAAGCGGCGCGCACTGCGCGCGTCCACCGCCCCACCGAGGGTGGCCTCGATCATGGCGCGCGTGGCGTCGACGGTCAGCGGCTCCAGGTCCAGGCGCGTGAGCAGGCCGTCCTTCCACAGCGCGGTGACCGCGTCGGGCGGCTGCGTACCCGCCCGCACGGTCACCACGAGCCGCGCGCCACGGCTGTGGGCGAGCTGATGAACGACGTGTGCCGACAGTCCGTCGAGCAGATGCGCGTCATCGACGCCGAGAAGAATCCGGCCCTGCCGATGTTGTGCGACAAACGAATTGATCACGTGCCGCACGTTGGGCATGGGATCGGCGAGCGGATCGCTGATCAATGCGGTGAAGGCGCCGAGTGGGAGCGCTTTCGCGGATTCGGTGCCGACGATCCAGTTCGTGCGCTCACCCGCACTCTGGGCGCGCGCCAGCACTTCGCGTGCGAGCCGGGTCTTCCCGACGCCGGCCGCTCCCACGATGACGACACCGGAATTCTTGCTGCCCCCGCTGAGCGCACGCCGCACCGCTGACAGCTCGTCGTCGCGTCCCGCCAGCGGATCACCGCTGATCACGGCGCGACTATAACGCGCGTCAGTTTCTCGCGCGGGAATTTCAAGTGCTGTTTATCGGGCGCTATCCCTTGTTTCCACCAGCCTGCTCGACACCGATTTCGGCGGACCGGCATCCTCGTACGATTGGGAGGTGGACTCCGCTCTGGCCGCCCTCGTGGCCGATCTGCCCGAGGGCTCGAAAGACATCGTCGTCACCGATCCCGACATCCTGGGGTCCTACCGGCAGGACCGTGCATTCGATCCGAGCGCGGGCACGCCGTTGGCGGTCGTGCGGCCGCGATGCACCGCAGACGTCCAGGCCACGCTGCGGTGGGCGAGCGCCCACAGGATTGCGGTCGTGCCCCGCGGCATGGGCACCGGGCTTTCCGGGGGCGCAACAGCTTTGACCGGTGCCATCATCTTGAGCACCGAGAAGATGCGCGATATCACCGTCGACCCGGTCACCCGCACCGCGGTCGCGCAGCCGGGCCTGCTCAACGCAGAGGTCAAGGCCGCGGTTGCCGACCAGGGGCTGTGGTATCCGCCCGATCCGTCGTCGTTCGAAATCTGCAGCATCGGCGGCAACATCGCCACCAACGCAGGCGGGCTGTGCTGCGTGAAGTACGGCGTCACGACGGATTATGTGCTGGGCCTCGAAGTGGTCCTGGCGGACGGCACCGCGGTGCGACTCGGCGGCCCACGGCTCAAGGATGTCGCGGGGCTGTCGCTGACCAAACTGTTCGTCGGCAGTGAGGGCACCCTCGGTGTGATCACCGAGGTGACCCTGCGGTTGCTGCCGCCACAGCAGGTGGCCAGCACGGTTGTCGCCACGTTCGACTCCGTCGAAGCCGCCGCACGATCGGTCGTCGCCATCACGTCCAAGATGCGGCCGTCGATGCTGGAGTTCATGGATTCGGCATCGATCAACGCCGTCGAGGACAAGCTGCGGATGGGCCTGGATCGGACCGCCGCCGCGATGATGGTGGCCGCGACCGACGATCGGGGCGCATCAGGCGTCGAGGATGCCGAGTTCATGGCCGACGTGTTCACCGAGCATGGGGCAAAAGAGGTGTTTTCCACATCGGATCCCGACGAGGGCGAGGCGTTCGTGGCGGCCCGCCGGTTCTGCATCCCCGCCGTGGAGATGAAGGGCTCGCTGCTACTCGAGGACGTCGGCGTCCCGCTGCCCGCACTGGCCGACCTTGTCAGCGGCGTGGCCAAGATCGCCGCCAACCACGACCTGCTGATCTCGGTGATCGCGCACGCCGGCGACGGCAACACCCATCCGCTGATCGTCTACGACCCCGCAGACGCGGCCATGTCCGAGCGGGCCCATCACGCGTTCGGCCAGATCATGGACCTAGCCGTCGGCCTCGGCGGGACGATCACCGGGGAGCACGGCGTCGGCCGCCTGAAACGCCCGTGGCTCGAGGGCCAGATCGGCCCGGAGGCGATGGAACTCAACCGGCGCATCAAGGCGGCCCTCGATCCGGACAACATCCTCAACCCCGGCGCGGGGATCTGACCTGTGCGCTATGCGACAGATCAGGCAATCTGCTTCTAGCTATTGACACCTTCCAGGGTGTCGTCGTACCAATGAGACATGACAGCTGCTCTGTCTCAGAGTTCACCGGCTCGATTTCAGCTCGCGACCGCCGAATCGTGGGCGCACCCGTGGGAGATGTACCGGGCCCTACGTGACCACGACCCGGTACACCACGTCGTCCCCCCCGATAAACCTGACCACGACTATTACGTGATGTCGCGGCACGCCGACATCTTCACGGCGGCGCGCGACCACGAGACCTACTCTTCGGCGCAGGGCCTGACGGTCAACTACGGCGAACTCGACCTCATCGGCCTGGCCGACAACCCGCCGATGGTGATGCAGGACCCGCCGGTGCACACCGAGTTCCGAAGGTTGGTGTCGCGAGGATTCACACCGCGCCAGGTCGAGGCGGTCGAACCCACGGTGCGCGAATACGTGATCGAGCGCATCGAGCGCATCCGAAGCAATGGCGGCGGGGACATCGTCGCCGAACTGTTCAAGCCGCTGCCGTCGATGGTGGTCGCACACTACCTCGGCGTGCCCGAAGCAGACCGCGACAAGTTCGACGGGTGGACCGAGGCGATCGTCGCGGCGAATACCGCCGAGGGCGGCGTCGCGGGAGCGCTCGGCACCCTGGGCGACGCGCTCGGCGAGATGATGGCCTATTTCACCGCACTGATCGAAAAGCGTCGCGCCGAACCCGAGGATGACACGGTCGCCCATCTCGTGGCGGCCGGCGTCGGCGCGGACGGCGATATCACGGGCGTGCTGTCGATTCTCGCCTTCACCTTCACGATGGTCACCGGCGGCAACGACACCACCACTGGCATGCTCGGCGGCTCGGTGCAGCTGTTGCACCAACGACCGGATCAGCGAAAGCTGCTGGCCGGCAACACCGATCTGATTCCCGATGCGGTCGACGAGTTCCTGCGTCTCACCTCGCCGGTGCAGATGCTCGGCCGGACGGTGACCCGGGACGTCACCGTCGGCGATACCACCATCCCCGAGGGCCGGCGCGTGATGTTCTTGTACGGTTCGGCCAACCGCGACGAACGCCAGTACGGCGACGATGCGGGTGAACTCGATGTGACACGCAAGCCGCGCAACATCCTGACCTTCAGCCATGGGGCCCACCATTGCCTCGGCGCCGCAGCGGCCCGAATGCAGTCGCGGGTTGCGCTGACCGAGCTGATGACGCGGATCCCCGAGTTCGAGGTCGACGAGGACGGAATCGTCTGGGCCGGTGGCAGTTACGTACGTCGACCGCTGTCGGTCCCGTTCCGGGTGATCAGCTGATGGCCGGCGACTGGCTGGCCGAGCGGCGCACCGAGGTGGCCGCCGACCGTATCCTCGACGCGGCGGGGCACCTGTTCGCCCAGAAAGAAGCCGCGACGGTGGGGATGCACGAGATCGCCTCTGCCGCGGGCTGTTCGCGCGCGACGCTGTACCGGTACTTCGAGAACCGCGAAGCGCTGTACACCGCGTACGTGCACCGCGAGTCATACCGGCTCTACCGCGAGATGACCGATCAGCTCACGACGTTGCGGGATCCACGCGACCGGTTGATCGAAGGCATCATCACATCACTGCGCAACGTCCGCGAAAGCCCGGCGCTGTCATCATGGTTCGCCGTCACACAGCGACCGATCGGTGGCGACATGGCCGAGCAATCGGAAGTCATCAGGGCGTTGACCGAGGCGTTCGTCATCTCGCTGGCGCCCGACGATCCCAAGATCGTCACGCACCGTGCCCGCTGGCTGGTCCGGGTGATGACCTCGCTGCTGATCTTTCCCGGCCACGACGAAGCCGACGAGCGCGCGATGATCGAGGAGTTCGTCGTCCCGATCATGGTGCCCGCGACCCAGAAGACATCCGGGTAGCTCATCGCACTCGGTGGCAGGCCGATCGTCACGCCACCCAATAGGCCTGTGCCTTGATGGATTTGCGCGGAATGCGGTAGTCCTCGCGCAACACCTTGGCGACCGCACGGGTGGTGCGGTTGTCACACGCCACCCAGCCGAAGTGGTCGGAGGCGTCGAACGCCGACGAACTGATCGCCTGCACCAACGCCTCGCCGTTGTTCTTGCGGTCCACCCACTCGACATCGGCCGCTCGGCCACGCACCGGCAACTGCTTGTCCTCGTCGTGACCCGCCTCCAGAAACACCCACGACGGCGTGTCCCCGATGGCGTCGAGCAGCGAGTTGATCGCAGGCAGTGAAGCGGTGTCCCCGACGATGATGTAACCGTTCGGCGCGGGGGCGGGCAGTGCGAAGTTGCTGCCAAGGAC
>CAZOIX010000186.1:0-7035 GCA_964579685.1 uncultured Mycobacterium sp. | reverse complement strand
GGTGGAGAAATTCGGTGCGGAACTCATCGATGTCGACGATCCCCGTATCGATATCCACCCGGACACCGCGCTGCGGGTTCCGGCAGCCGATGATGTCGCCTACGTGATCTACACCTCCGGTACCACGGGTATGCCCAAAGGTGTTGCGGTGACGCATCGCAATGTCACCCAGCTGTTGCAATCACTGCCTGGCCGTCTGGCCCTAGGTCCGGAACAGGTATGGGCACAATGCCATTCACTGGCCTTCGACGTGTCGATGTGGGAGATCTTCGGGGCGTTGTTGCACGGTGGCCGGTTGGTGGTGGTGCCTGATGCGGTGGCGGGGTCACCGCAGGAACTTCACCATGTGTTGGTCAGTGAGGGTGTCACGGTGTTGACGCAGACGCCGTCGGCGGTGGGGGTGTTGTCCCCGCAGGGGCTGGAATCAATGACGCTGGTGGTCGTCGGTGAGGCCTGCCCGCCCGAGGTGGTGGATCGGTGGGCGCCGGGGCGGGTGATGGTCAATGCCTACGGCCCGACCGAGACCACGATGGGGGTGGCGATCAGTGCGCCGCTGACGGCGGGGTCGGGTGTGGTGCCCATTGGTGCGCCGGTGGCTGGGGCGGGCTTGTTTGTGTTGGATGCGTGGTTGCGTCCGGTGCCTGTCGGGGTGGTGGGGGAGTTGTATATCGCCGGTGACGGGGTGGCGGCGGGTTATGTGGGGCGTGCTGGTTTGTCGGCGTCGCGGTTTGTGGCGTGTCCGTTTGGTGGTGTGGGTGCGCGGATGTATCGCAGTGGCGATGTGGTGCGTTGGCGTGCAGATGGCCAGTTGGACTATCTGGGGCGTGTCGATGATCAGGTCAAGATTCGTGGGTATCGCATCGAGCTCGGTGAGATCGGCAGCGCGCTGGCCGACGTGGACGGGGTCGAGCAGGCGGCGGTGATCGCACGGGAGGACCGCCCCGGGGATAAGCGTCTGGTGGGTTATGTCACCGAATCGGTCACCGGGGCTGTGGATCCCGCCGCTGTCATCACCGCGCTGGCGGATCGGTTACCGCCCTATATGGTGCCGACCGCGATCGTGGTGTTGGAGGCGCTGCCGCTGACGGTCAATCACAAGCTCGATACCCGCGCGCTGCCCGCACCGGAATACCGTGCAGCCGACTACCGGGCTCCCTCCAACGCGGTCGAAGAAATCCTGGCCGGCATCTACGCCCAGATACTCGGCGTGAAGAGAGTCGGAGCCGACGACTCCTTCTTCGAGTTGGGTGGGGATTCGTTGTCGGCGATGCGGGTCATCGCCGCCGTCAATGCTGCTCTAGGTACCGGACTTTCGGTGCGCACACTCTTCGAGGCGCCCTCGGTCAGCGGCTTGAGCGTCCAGTTGGCTGCCGGCGCGGGTGCCGAACACGGGGCAGATGCATTCACCTTTGCGGCGGTGCATGGCCGCGACCCGGCCGAGGTGCATGCCCGGGATCTGACGCTGGACAAGTTCATCGACGCCGGCACGTTGACGGGAGCGCCGACGTTGGCGGTCCCCAGCGCTGAGGTGCGCACCGTGTTGTTGACCGGCGCGACCGGTTTCCTCGGCCGCTACCTGGTGCTGGAATGGCTCGAACAGCTCGAACTGGTCGACGGCACACTGATCTGTCTGGTGCGCGGAGAGTCGGACGCGGACGCCCTGAATCGTCTCGAGAAGACCTTCGACAGTGGGGATCCGCAACTGCTGGCGCACTTTCAGGACCTGGCCGCCGACCGGCTGCAGGTCCTCGCCGGCGACAAGTGCAAGGCCGATCTGGGTCTGGACGCCCAGACCTGGCAGCGGCTGGCCGACAGTGTCGACTTGATCGTCGATTCCGCGGCGTTGGTCAGCGGCGTGCTGCCCTACAGCGAGCTGTTCGGCCCCAACGTGATGGGTACCGCCGAGCTGATCCGGTTGGCGCTGACCAACAAGCTGAAGCCCTACTCCTATGTGTCGACTGCCAACGTGGGCGACCAAATCGAAACGTCGGCATTCACCGAGGACGCCGACATCCGGATGATCAGCCCCACTCGGAGCGTCGACTGCAGCTACGCCAACGGCTACGGCACCAGCAAGTGGGCCGGTGAGGTCCTGCTGCGCGAAGCCCACGACCTGTGCGGGCTACCGGTCAGGGTGTTCCGCCCGGCGATGATCATGGCCGACGCGACGTATGCGGGCCAGCTCAATGTCTCCGACTCGGTGACCAGGATGGTGCTGAGCGTGGTCGCCGCCGGTGTCGCGCCGAAGTCGTTCTACCAGCTCGACGCCGACGGCAATCGGCAACGCGCACACTTCGACGGGCTGCCTGTGGACTTCGTCGCCGAGGCGATAACCACGTTGGGAGCCGAAGTCTTTTCCGTGTTCGAGACCTATCACGTGATGAATCCCCACGACGACGGGGTCGGCCTCGATGAGTACGTCGACTGGCTGATCGACGCCGGCTATCCCATCGAGCGCGTCCCCGACTATGGAGAGTGGTTGGTGCGGCTCGAGTCCGGGCTGCGTGCGTTGCCGGAGGAACAGCGCCAGCATTCGGTGCTGAAGATGTTGCTGGGGCGGGTGCAGGGTGCACAGAACCTGCAGGCTGTGGAGCCGACCCATGGTGCGCATGGGCCGACCTACCGGTTCCGCGCTGCTGTGCAAGAAGCCAAAATCGGCCTCGAGAGATACGGATTGGACAACGACATCCCGCACATCACACCGGACACCATCATCAAGTACGTCACCGACTTGCAGCTGCTCGGTCTGCTCTAGTCGCCATCGTTTTCTGTGCTGGGAAAGGTTTTGCTAGTGGTCGGTTTCTCGGTCTGGTTGCGCGGCCTTGTCCGGCATGAATTGTCCTATCGCCACGTGCCTACAGTTTCGGTCGAAATCTCGATGACCATGCTGCGGGCTCGGTCCAGTAAATTTCGAAAAACAGCTGGTCATCCATATTGATGACCAGAGCTGGCTCATCAGGCGGAAGGCGACGTCCAACCCTATTTCTAGCAAACTTGCTCGAGCGCAATGATCGGCAGTTAGACTCCCCCGCGATGTTGGGGAACGTCGTTACGCTGGGAAAAGTCTTCGATACACGTCACAACGCGCTGACCACGTGGCGGCTCGTCTTGGCGATCGGAGTGATCTTTTGGCACACCTGGCCCTTGACCGGCAGGCACATCGACGTCGTGCCCGCCACGCGCTTGCTGGGCGAGATCTTTGCGGATGGCTTCTTCGCCGTGTCGGGATTTCTGATCACCGCGGCATGGCTTCGCCGGCCCTACCTGAAGGAATATTGGGCCGCTCGCGCTCTGCGGATCTTTCCGGGCCTGTGGGTATGCCTGACATTGATTGCCTTCGTCATTGCTCCGATCGCTGCCTCGGTTCGAAACATCGACCTCTCGTTGTCATCAGAAATCCAGTACGTGCTCAACAACGCAGCGCTGAACGTGAACTACACCGGGATCGATGGGACGCCTTCCGATGTGCCGATGCCTGACGTGTGGAACGGATCCATCTGGACCCTTTTCTTCGTCCTGGTGTGTGACGTCATGGTTTCCGTCGTCGGGTTCTTGGGCCTGTTGAAGCGCCGGTGGACCATCCCGACGCTGTTCACTTTCGCTCTTTGCTGGTCGGCATACGTGTCGTACTCGGACCACGCCCAGGGCGAGCTGCCGACCATGTCGCAGGCGATGGCGCGGTTCATCCTCGTGTTTCTCACCGGCGCCATGTTCTTCCAGTACCAGAATAAAATCCCGGCAAATTGGTGGTTGGTCGGGCTGAGCATCACTGTCGTCGCGGCATCCGGCTGGATACAGAACTACCGGTTGATCGGCGCGGTCCCGCTGGCGTACATGATCATCGTTTCCGGCGCACTCATCCGAAAAGCGCGGCTCACCAATGACCTCTCGTACGGCGTGTATATCTACGCGTTTCCCGTCCAGCAATTTCTGGTGATGTGTGGGCTTGCCGGATTGAATCCGTTGGTGTTCTTCATCGTGGCGACGGCGACTACCTTGCCGTTGGCGGCCTTTAGCTGGTTCCTCGTGGAGAAGCGGGCGGTGGCACTCAAACGGCGTCTCTTCAGCGTGAAAACGCGCGAGCGCGTGGGCAAATCGCCTCCGGCGGTGAGCCGCACGCCGCAGGCTGAAGGTGCAGCCAGGCCGTCTTCCCAATAGGGGCTCAGGCGGCCGTCACACGGTGCGAGCGAGCCGGTCGGCGAGCAGGCCGGCGAACTTCGCCGGATCCTCGGGTACGTCACCTTCGGCGAGAAGGGCTGTGCCATAGAGTAGTTCAGCTGTCTCAGCAAGGCGGCCCATATGAGTATCGTCGCCGCCCGCATGGTGCGCCTGTTGCAGGGTGGTGACAAGCGGATGCTTGGGGTTGAGTTCGAGAATCCGCTTCCCGACGGGTACCACCTGTCCTGAAGCCCGGTAAATGCGCGCCAGCGAGGGTGTGATCCCGAAGGCGTCGGTGATGAGGCAGGCCGGTGACTCGGTGAGACGGGTGGACAACCGTACTTCCTTGACGTGCTCGCTCAAGACCTCTTTCAACCAGGTGATCAGGTCGGCGAAATCCTTTTCCTGTTCCTCGCGTTCGGCGGCGTGCTCGGCCTTCTCGTCATCGGAGTCGAGGTCCACCTCGCCCTTGGCGACCGATTGCATCGGCTTTCCGTCGAACTCGGTCACCGATCCCACCCAGATCTCGTCGACTGGGTCGGTGAGCAGCAGTACCTCGTAGCCCTTGGCCTTGAACGCCTCGAGATGAGGCGATTTCAGCAGTTGCTCGCGGGACTGGCCGGTGGCGTAGAAGATCTGCTCTTGACCCTCTTTCATGCGGTCGACGTACTCGGCCAAGGTGGTGAGTTCCTCGTCGCTGTGCGTCGATGCGAACGACGAGATGCGCAGCAAGGTGTCCTGATTGTCGACGTCCGACATCAGTCCTTCTTTGAGGACCCTGCCGAACTGGCTCCAGAATGTGCGATAGTCCTCTGGCCGCTCTGACTGTATGTCCTTGACCGTCGACAGGACCTTCTTGGTCAGGCGGCGACGGATCGCGGCCAGCTGCCGATCCTGCTGCAGGATTTCGCGAGAGACGTTGAGCGACATGTCCTGTGCGTCGACAACCCCCTTGACGAAGCGAAGGTAGGGCGGCATCAGCTGGTCGCAGTCAGCCATCACGAAGACGCGCTTGACGTAGAGCTGCACGCCGATCTCGGCATCCCTGGTGAAGAGATCGAACGGGGCGTGCGACGGGATGAACAGCAGCGCCTGGTATTCGAAGGTGCCTTCGGCCTTCATCGCGATGACCTCGAGCGGGTCGTCCCAGGCGTGAGCGATGTGCCTGTAGAACTCTTTGTACTCGTCCTCGGAGACCTCGTCTTTGGACTTCGCCCACAGTGCCTTCATCGAATTGAGGGTCTGGGTTTCCAGCGTGACGACCTCCTCACCCCCCTCCTCTGCAGGTGGGGTGCGCCGCTCGACTTCCATCCGAATGGGCCAGGCGATGAAGTCGGAGTACTTCTTCACCAGCTCCCGCAGTTTCCACTCGGAGGTGTAGTCGTGTAGTTCGTTCTCTTTGTCTTCCGGCTTGAGATGCAGCGTGATGGACGTCCCCTGCGGGGCATCGTCGACGGATTCGATCGTGTAGGTCGCCTCGCCACTCGACACCCACCGGGTCGCCTCGCTCTCACCGGCCTTTCGTGTCAGCAGGGTGACCTTGTCGGCCACCATGAACGTCGAGTAGAAACCGATACCGAACTGGCCGATCAGTTCCTCCGAGGTACCGGCGTTCTTGGCCTCCCGCAATTGCTGGCGCAGCTCGGCGGTCCCCGACTTGGCGAGGGTGCCGATCAGGTCCACGACCTCATCGCGCGTCATTCCGATCCCGTTGTCCCGGACGGTGAGGGTGCGGGCGCCCTTGTCCACCTCGATCTCGACGTGTAGATCGGAGATGTCGACGTCGAGGTCCTTGTTCCGCAGCGCCTCCAGCCGCAGCTTGTCCAGCGCATCGGACGCGTTCGAAATCAGCTCCCGGAGAAACGAATCCTTGTTGGAGTAGACCGAGTGGATCATCAGGTCCAGCAATTGGCGGGCCTCCGCCTGGAACTCCAACTGTTCGACGTGTGCTGTCATCTCATCCCGTTCGACATCTCGACTACAGATACCGGGACAAATGGTACCGAGGGCGGCGTCGACCCCTCACCGGCGTGACAGGATGAACCGCGTGGCCGAGCGCGTCAGGTTTCCGAGCACGACGGGCCCCATCCTGGCGGGTCTGGTCGATCTGCCCGACCGTGAGCTGCGCGGATGGGCCGTCTTCGCGCACGGTTTCACACTCGGCAAGGACAGTCCCGCTGCCAGCCGCCTCTGCAAGCAACTCGCCGGCGAAGGCATCGGCGTGCTGCGTTTCGACAACCTCGGCCTGGGAGACTCCGAGGGCGACTGGGGTGACGGGTCGTTCTCCCACAAGGTCGCCGACACCGTCCGGGCCGTGGAATTCATGAACGACTCGGACCGCGAGGTCCGGCTGCTCGTCGGCCAGTCGTTCGGCGGCTCGGCCGTCATCGCCGCCGCCCACGACTGCCCGGGTGTCGCGGCGGTCGCCAGCATCGGGGCGCCCTATCAGCCCGCTCACGTCGAGCACAGCTCCGACGCGCTGTGCCAGCGGATCGAGGCCGAGGGCGAGGCGCCCTTCCTGATCGGCGGTAAGGCGTTGACCCTCAAACGGCATTTCATCGAAGACGTCCGTAGCGCCGATCTTCGCGAACGCATCCGCACGTTGCGACGAGCTCTGCTCGTCATGCACTCACCGACCGACAACACCGTCGGCATCGCCAACGCGAGCGAGATCTTCCGCGCTGCCAGGCATCCCCGCAGCTTCGTCTCACTCGAGGGTGCAGACCACTTGCTCACCGGCAAGAACCAGGCGGCCCGCGCGGCCCGGATCATCAGCGCCTGGGCCGACCCCTACCTGTGATTTGTGTGCGTTCACGTGCGCTCACCGCACTGTTCTGTTTCGGGACATCGCTGACAGTTGTATGTCTCGGGACATCG
>CAZOIX010000185.1:0-7078 GCA_964579685.1 uncultured Mycobacterium sp. | reverse complement strand
GTGTCGACGTTGACGGTCGCAAGCGACCACTTGCCGCCGTCGGCGGTGGCGAGGCCGGCCAGAGCGTCGCCCAACTGAACGCTGGCGTCGCTGCGTGGCGACCACAGCAGCACCACCACGGGAACCTGACTGGAGCGGACCAGGACCTCGGCTTCCAGATTGGCCTCGGTGACCTCGACACCACCCGATGGACCTGCCGTGCCGCCGCCGGCGGAAGGGGCCGGTTGTTTGAGCGCCGAAAGGTCGATCGCGCCGGCCATGGACGCAGCGACAGGACGTGGACGAGTCACGCCGTCAATTTTGTCACGTCGTTTCGGCGGCCGGCTGCCCTGGTTGCGCGAACGCGGCGACGCCCATCTTGCCGGTCCGATCTGCCCATATGAGGAAGATCACACTGCAGAGCGGCACGATACTTGCCAGCAACGCCAGCAACCACGTTCCGGTCGCCCATTTGAAGGCGATTCCGGCCAGCAGGCCCACCACGACGAAGGCAACGAAGATCAACCCGTGTGCCATGCCGAACACCTTGACGCCGATCTCGGTGCGCGGGCTGCCCAGGTACTTGAAATACATCCCGACCAGCAAACCCACCCAGCTGACGGCCTCGAGAAGTGCGACGAGTCGAAACCACCCAGCTACCGACCGAAGATCGAACGCGCCTGTCATGGCCGCCATTGTGCCCGAAGACCGCGCCGATTACTACACGCCGTCGTAGATGAGCTAGCCGGCTCGCAGCACCAGAGCGTCGCCCTGGCCGCCGGCGCCGCACAGCGCGGCAACCGCGTAGCCGGAGCCGCGTCGTGCCAGCTCAAGGGCGGCGTGCAGGGTGATCCGGGCGCCGGACATCCCAATGGGATGCCCGATCGCGATCGCGCCGCCGTTGACGTTGACCTTGTCCGGATCGACACCCAGCTCCTTCATCGAGGCCAGCGCGACGGCAGAGAATGCCTCGTTGATCTCGATGACATCCAGCTGGTCGACCGAAATGCCTTCGCGGGCAATGGCCTTCTTGATCGCGTTGGCCGGTTGGGACTGCAGGGTGGAATCGGGGCCCGCGACCACGCCGTGTGCACCGATCTCGCACAGCCAGGTCAGCCCCATCTCCTGGGCTTTCTCCTTGTTCATCACCACCACCGCAGCGGCCCCGTCGGAGATCTGCGACGCAGACCCGGCAGTGATGGTGCCGTCCTTGCGGAACGCCGGCTTGAGGCCGCCCAGAGACTCGGCGGTCGTGTTGGCGCGGATGCCCTCATCCTCGGTGAATTCGATCGGGTCGCCCTTGCGCTGCGGAATCGTCACCGGCACGACCTCGTCGGCATAGACGCCGTCTTTCCATGCCGCAGCGGCCTTCTGGTGCGAACGCGCCGCAAACTCGTCCTGCTCGGCCCGGGTGAACTGGTCGGTGTCGTTGCGCTGCTCGGTCAGCGCGCCCATCGGCTGATCGGTGAAGACGTCGTGGAGTCCGTCGTAGGCCATGTGGTCGAGAACAGTCACATCGCCGTATCTGTATCCGGCGCGGCTGTCCATCAACAGGTGCGGCGCCTTGGTCATCGATTCCTGGCCTCCGGCCACCACGACGTCGAACTCGCCCGCGCGGATCAACTGATCGGCCAGCGCGATGGCGTCGATACCGGACAGGCACATCTTGTTGATGGTCAGCGACGGCACGTCCCAGCCGATGCCCGCAGCGACGGCAGCCTGCCTGGCCGGCATTTGCCCGGCTCCCGCGGTTAGAACCTGCCCCATGATGACGTACTCGACCGCCGAGGCTCCGACCTTCGCTTTTTCCAGCGCCCCGGCGATGGCAACGGCACCAAGATCGCTACCCGAGAAGTCTTTGAGCGATCCCATGAGTTTGCCGACGGGCGTGCGCGCTCCAGCAACAATTACCGACGTCGTCATTATTTACCTCCGCGGAGTCCTGCCGGCCAATGTGACCGATTACGCATATGCAACCGTTCTAGTAAACGTTACCGTTGGGACATGACCGCCGAGCAGGTTGATGCCCGCCCCATCCTCGCCAGCGCCCTGGTGACGGCGATTGACCACGTCGGCATCGCGGTCCCCGATCTCGACACCGCCATCAAGTGGTACCACGACAACCTCGGGATGATCGTTCTGCACGAGGAGATCAACGAGGATCAAGGCGTCCGTGAGGCGATGTTGTCGGTGCGCGGAGCGCCGGTGGGCAGCGCGCAGATCCAGTTGATGGCGCCGCTCGACGAGACCTCGACCATCGCCAAATTCATCGACAAGCGCGGCCCCGGACTTCAGCAGATCGCTTACCGGGTCAGTGACCTCGATGCGCTCACGGAGCGACTCCGCGCCGACGGCGTTCGGCTCATCTACGACGCACCGCGCCGCGGCACGGCGAACTCGCGGATCAATTTCATCCATCCCAAGGACGGCGGCGGCGTTCTCATCGAACTCGTCGAGCCCGCCGCCGACCACTGACGCCGACTCGTATTTCACGACCACTTGCGGGTGGGGCCGCGCGTAGCGCGGTGCGCCCAGCAGGGCGTGTGCCAGTGTCGTCTGTCTTCTGAGGCCTGCTCGCCGCGGTCGGCCGGCCAAACGACCAAATGCGCCGTCTGAGGCCGAATTTCGTGATCACACCCCGGGCAGCGGTAGGTCTTCGTCGCGCGCGCGGCCGAAACCGGAAACACTTCGTAGGAATAGCCGTCCGGCCCGGTTTCGATCCGCTTGCTTTGAAGCAGCGGCGGCACGGCGCGCGGCTTGCGGGGCGGGGGACGGCGGCGAGGCATCTCGTGGCGATCAGAAGAGCCGGAACTCGCCGTTGTCCATGCCGCGCATCTGGTCGTAGTCCAAAGTCACACAACGTATCCCACGGTCGGTGGCCAATGTACGAGCCTGCGGCTTGATCTGCTGAGCGGCGAAAACGCCGGCCACAGGAGCCAGCAGGGTGTCGCGGTTGAGGAGTTCGAGGTAACGGGTGAGTTGTTCGACGCCGTCGATCTCACCTCGCCGCTTGATCTCGACAGCCACCGAGCGTCCGCTCTCGTCGCGACACAGCAGATCGACCGGGCCGATCGCCGTCATGTATTCGCGGCGGACCAGTGAGTAGCCCGTACCGAGCAGCTCGATGTGTTCGGCCAGCAGCTCCTGAAGGTGCGCCTCGACGCCGTCTTTGACCAATCCGGGATCGACACCGAGTTCGTGGCTGGAGTCGTGCTCGATGTCCTCCAGGGTGATGCGCAGCTGCTCCCCTGCCTTGTTCTCGACCACCCACACGGGCGCGGGGCCGTCTGGCTCTTCCGTCAGCCAACAGGGCGGGCTCATCCAGTTCAGCGGTTTGTAGGCGCGATCGTCGGCATGCACGCTGACCGACCCGTCGGCCTTGATCAGCAGCAGGCGGCGAGCCGACGGCAGATGAGCCGTCAGGCGCCCGACATAGTCGACGGTGCACTGGGCGATCACGAGACGCACCCGAACCACCTTAGGGGGACCGAACGGCAACCTAGGCTTTAGCCACGATGACCGCGAACAAGAGCGTCCCGCAGCGGCTGGGCCGCGTCCTCGAGAAGGTGACTCGCCAAAGCGGCCGACTACCCGACACCCCGGAATACGGCTCATGGCTACTGGGCCGAGCCTCGGAGAGCCAGCGCCGACGACGCGTGCGCATCCAGATCATCCTCACCGTCTTCGTCGTCGTGGCCAATCTCATCGGGATCGGGGTTGCCACGCTGGTCATCACCGTCGCCTTCCCGACGCCCAGCGTGTTCGAGCCCCAGGCCCGCTGGATCACCTACGTCGCGGTACCGATCTACGTCGCGGCCGCGTTGATCGTCGGAGTGTTCTGGGCGACCACCCGCGTGATGGACAACGTGCGTTGGTCTATCGAGGAACGACCACCGACGCGCGAGGATCAACGCAATACGTTCTTCGCGCCCTGGCGGCTGACGCGTGTGTTGCTGATCCTGTGGGGCGTCGGCGCTGTCGTGCTCACCATCTTGTACGCGCAGGTCGATACCGACTTCATCCCGAAGTGGTTGTTGGGCATCAGCTTTCCAGGCATCGTTGTCTCTGCCAGCTGCTTCCTTTTCACCGAGTTCGCACTCCGGCCTGTTGCCGCGCAGGCGCTCGAGGCCGGCAGGCCTCCCCGTCGCCTCACCGAAGGCCTGATGGGCCGCACGATGCTGGTGTGGGCCCTCGGCTCGGGCGTACCCGTACTCGGTATCTTCCTCGCCGCCGCGATCACGCTGATACAGCAGAACGTGACGCCGACACAGTTCATCGTCGCCGTCATGATCCTGGCGCTGTTCGCCTTGGTCTTCGGCTTCATCCTGATGTGGATACTGTCGTGGCTCACCGTCACACCGGTGCGCGGGGTGCGCGCGGCCCTCAACCGTGTCGAGCGGGGCAACCTCGACACCAGTCTGGTGGTGTTCGATGGCACCGAACTCGGCCAGCTGCAACGGGGCTTCAACTCGATGGTCGCGGGATTGCGAGAGCGAGAGCGTGTTCGGGATCTGTTCGGTCGCCACGTCGGCCGAGAGGTGGCGGCGGCAGCAGAGCAGCAGCGACCGAAGCTGGGCGGCGAAGAGCGCCACGTCGCGGTGATTTTCGTCGACATCATCGGGTCCACCCAATTGGTGACGGGCAGGCCGGCGACCGAGGTGGTCGACTTGCTGAACCGGTTCTTCGCCGTCATCGTCGACGAAGTCGATCGCCACCACGGGTTCGTCAACAAGTTCGAGGGTGACGCTGCTCTGGCCGTCTTCGGCGCCCCCAATCATCTCGACAACCCCGAGGGCGAGGCGCTGGCCGCCGGTCGCGCGATTGAGCGCCGAATCCGCGACGAGGCGCCCGAATGCGATGCCGGTATCGGAATCGCGGCCGGCGAGGCGGTGGCCGGCAATGTGGGCGCCAACGAACGCTTCGAGTACACCGTGATAGGCGAGCCCGTCAACGAGGCGGCCCGGCTGTGTGAGCTGGCGAAAGACACGCCCGGACACCTGCTGGCCTCATCGGATGCGGTCTCCAATGCCGATGAGGACGAACGCGCCCACTGGACCCTCGGCGATTCGGTGACGCTTCGCGGACACGACGAACCGACCCGGCTCGCACTTCCGGTCTAACCGGGCCGTTGCGTCTGCTGGTACAGCGCAAGTTTCCAGCTTCCGTCGACGCGGTGGTAGACGCTGGACATCGCGCCGGTGAAAGCGGGGTCGTCGCCGTCCCGATAGGCGACGCCGGTGTAGACCAGGATCGCGGTGGCCGAGTCCACGGTGATCACCCGCACGTCCTCGATGTCATAGGTGCGCCACGGCGGCGATTCCGACAGCGCACCAACCACGGTGTCACGGTCCATCACCTTGCCGTTGGCCAAGACCATCACGGCGTCGGGCAGCATCAGCTCGCCGTAGAACGCGGCGCCGGTCGATTCGCAGAGTGAATTCCATCCTGCCCGTTCGAGATCGAGCAGTTCGTCGCTGAGGTTTGCATCCATTCGGGGGTCGTACCCCGTCACCGTGGGTTTCACCCGGCCGAAGCGCGAGATACGTGATACCTGCCGTCACAGTAATTACACTTGAACTCGTGCACGGATCGGATACCCACCAGGGTCTGCTACAGATCGAGGACTGCCTCGACGCGGCGGGCCTAATCGCTCTGCCACCCGGCGTCACGCTGTTGTCCCTCATCGACCGCAACATCGACAACCTCGGCGACGCCGTCGCCTATCGATATCTGGATTTCGCCGAGTCGGTCGACGGGGCGCCGGCGGAATTGACCTGGAGCCAGCTGGGTCGGCGCCTGCGAGCCATCGGCGCCCGACTGCAACGGGTGACGTCGCGTGGCGACCGCGTCGCCGTTCTCGCGCCGCAGGGCCTCGACTACATCACCGCATTCTTCGCAGCGGTCAAGGCGGGCACGATCGCGGTGCCGTTGTTCGTCCCCGAACTTCGGGGGCACGCCGAACGACTCGAAACAGCTCTCCACGACGCCCAGCCCTCGGCCATCCTGACCACTGCCGCGGTCGCCGACGCCGTGCGAGACGTCCTCGCGCGCCACGCGATCGCACGCACGCTGCCCGTCATCGCGGTCGACGACATTCCCGACGCCGCGTCGGACACAGTCGTCCCCGTCGAACTCGATGTCGACGACGTCTCACACCTGCAGTACACCTCGGGCTCGACCCGGCCTCCGGTCGGCGTGGAAGTCACCCACCGTGCAGTTGGCACCAATCTGCTGCAAATGATCCTGTCCATCGATCTGCTCGACCGAAACACCCACGGCGTCAGTTGGTTACCGCTGTACCACGACATGGGGTTGTCGATGATCGGGTTCCCCGCGGTGTATGGCGGCCACTCGACGCTGATGTCGCCAACAGCATTCATCCGGCGACCGCAGCGCTGGATCCGGGCGTTGGCGAATGGATCACGAGAAGGACGCGTCGTCACCGCGGCCCCGAACTTCGCCTACGAATACGCCGCGCAGCGCGGGCTGCCCGCGCCCGGCGAGAATCTCGACCTCGGCAACGTCGTGATGATCATCGGCTCTGAGCCGGTCAGCATGAACGCCATCACCGCGTTCAACGACGCGTTCGCGCGGTTCGGGTTGCCGCCCACCGCGATCAAGCCGTCCTACGGGATCGCCGAAGCGACGCTGTTCGTATCGACCATCGGCCCGGCGGCCCGCGCCACGGTCGCTTACTTCGACCGACGTCAGCTCGCCGAAGGTCGGGCCGTGCGCATCGCCGCGGAGGCCGACAACGCGGTCGCACAGGTGTCGTGTGGTCAGGTCTCGCGCAGCCAGTGGGCCGTCATCGTCGAGCCGGATACCCGCGCTGAACTCCCCGACGGGCGGGTCGGCGAGATCTGGTTGCGCGGAGACAACACCGCGCGGCGGTACTGGGGACGGCCCGAGGAGTCGCAGCGCACGTTCGACGTCACACTGCGGTCCCGCCTCCAGTCCGGGAGCCACGCCGAGGGCACACCCGTCGGCGCGACGTGGCTGCGCAGCGGCGATCTCGGGTGTTACCTCGGCGGCGAGTTGTATGTCACGGGCAGGCGGGCGGACATGATTGTCGTCGCCGGGCTACAGCACGACCCGCAAC